>NZ_JBNHEQ010000152.1:0-15600 GCF_050016015.1 Dapis hubbardiae BLCC-M172 | reverse complement strand
ATTCCTATTGCGTATTGCGCAATAGAAAATTTTCCGACCCTCATAGACAAAATTTTTCCTGAGTAAAAATTCCTGTTGCGTATTGCGCAATAGAAAATTTCCGACCCTCATAGACAAAATTTATCTTGAGTAAAAATTCCTATTGCGTATTGCGCAATAGAAAACTTTCCGACCCTCATAAACAAAATTTATTCTGAGTAAAAATTTTTATTGCGTATTGCGCAATAAAAGCTACTACTTCAAAAAATCCTAAAAACAGAAAGTTACAATCTCCAAGTCCTGGCTATAATGTCTAAAATAATTAAGAGCTAAAAATCTATCCAGTCCAAACACTGGCCTTCATGGTTCATATCAAACGCGTGGAACTGACCAACTTTAAATCCTTCGGTGGCACAACGACAATTCCGTTGCTGCCAGGTTTTACTGTGGTTTCTGGGCCTAACGGTTCTGGCAAATCTAATATTCTTGATGCACTTCTATTTTGTCTGGGCTTATCTACTTCTAAAGGTATGAGAGCTGAACGTTTGCCAGATTTGGTTAACAATAAATTAGCTGGACGGAAAACTGTTGAAACTATTGTGACTGTGACTTTTGATTTAGAAGACCTCTCAAATCAAACTAATGGTCATCAAGAACAAGACTCTTCAGAGCCAGAACTACCGGAAGTAGAAGAAAATGGAGCGAAAGTTTTAGAATCTGAATCTGAAGACCCTTTTGAGATAGCTAATTCTTTTGATTCATTAGTAGAGTGGAGTATCTCTCGTCGCCTCCGAGTTACTAAACAAGGTACTTATACTTCTACTTATTATATGAATGGGCAGCCATGTACTCTGACGGAACTCCACGAACAACTAAATCAACTTCGGGTTTATGCGGAAGGATATAATGTGGTTCTCCAGGGTGATGTGACTGGGATTATTTCGATGAAGCCTCGGGAACGTCGCGAGATTATTGATGAAATGGCAGGGGTGGCTCAGTTTGATAGAAAAATTTCTCTGGCAAAAGGCAAACTAGATGAGGTGAAGGAGCAGGAGGAAAAAAGTCGCATTGTGGAAAAAGAATTGCAGAAACAATGTGACCGTCTTTCCCAAGATTGTGTGAAGGCTAAAAAATATCAAGAGTTAAGAGGAGAATTGGAGGAAAAAAGTCTCTGGCAAACTATTCTGAGATGGCAAAATCTCCAAAAACAGGTATGGAAACTTAGAGAGAATATTGAATCAGGCGATCGCTCCCTTACCGAGTTTAACGAAAATATTCAGACTAAACAGACTGAAATTCAGGAGGCTCAAACTGAACTAGATAAACTTAATGCTCAAGTAAAG
Source organism: Dapis hubbardiae BLCC-M172 (assembly GCF_050016015.1). Taxonomy (NCBI): domain Bacteria; kingdom Bacillati; phylum Cyanobacteriota; class Cyanophyceae; order Oscillatoriales; family Microcoleaceae; genus Dapis; species Dapis hubbardiae. The sequence continues at coordinate 14,278 of NZ_JBNHEQ010000152.1, read as the reverse complement.
GCTTTGGGGGAAGAGGAACTTTTAGCTTTACAGTCAACTCTGGCTACTCAAGAAGCGGAGCGCCGACAACTTCAACAAAAGCAGAAAGAATTAGAAACTACTATTAATCAAACCAAAACTAACCTTAGCCAACTAGAAAAAGAAGTAGATAAACACCAGCAAAATTTAGAAGTATTAGCTACCGAAAAAATTGTTCAAAGTCAAAATCTCTCATCTTTAGAAGCTACCCGCAACGGAGCTATTGAAATTCTCAATCAACAACGAGAGTCAGCGAGTGCCATTGCCGATACTGCCGAAGCTTGGGTAAAACAACAAGCTCAACTTCATCATCAAATTGAAACTCTACAACAAACTCTAAACCCCCAACGAACTGAGCAAGCTAGAGTTAGGGAAAAAATTTATCAGTTAGAAAAGCAAATTCAAGAACAACAAGAGTCTCTAGGAACTCTAAGAGTAGAAATTGAAAATAAGACAAAATACCACGAAAAGGTAAAAGAGTCAAAAGAAACAGCCAACTATCAAGTAGAATCTTTGACAAAACAATTAGAGGCTGTAGAACAAGAACTACAAATTCAGCAAGATACTCAAACTCGCCTCCTGCAAGAACAAAGAGATAGACAAAGAAAACTGGATAAATTAGAAGCCCAACAACAGGCAATTCAAGAAGCCACAGGTACTTATGCCACTAAAATGCTACAACAGTCCGGTATTTCCGGCATTTGTGGATTAGTGGCACAACTCGGAAAAGTCGAACCTAAATATCAACTAGCTTTAGAAATTGCTGCGGGTAGCCGTCTAGGAAATATGGTAGTCGAAAATGATCGAGTGGCAGCCTCCGGAATTGAATTTTTGAAAAAGCAAAAAGCTGGCAGAATGACATTTTTGCCCTTGAATAAAATTAGACCTCCCAGACTCAACCAAGATAATAGTTTACGTTGGGGAGCAGCCGGGTTTATAGATTATGCTGTAAATTTGATAGACTGTGACTCTCGCTACGGAAATATTTTTGCTTATGTGTTTGGTTCAACCGTGGTCTTTGATACCTTGGCAAATGCTAGACAACATTTAGGTAAATATCGGATAGTTACTCTGGATGGGGAAATATTAGAGAGTAGTGGGGCGATGACTGGTGGAAGTATGTCGCGCCGTTCCGGGAGCTTGCATTTTGGCACCGTTGATGGTAAAGACTCAACAGAAATGGGAGAAATGGAAAGTCATCGTCAACGTTTACAAGAAATAGATATAGTTCTGGAGCGATGTGTGGCAGAAATTTCTCAACTCCAAGAAAAGGTAAAAGAGCGATCGCAAACCTTAATAGAAGGAAAGCAGTATTTTCGAGAAACTCAGCTAAAAGTAGAACAAATTGAGGCAGAATTACAAAAATTGACCAAACAAGAGGAGCAAGGGCAAAACCAAATAGAGAAAAATACTCAAGAATTAGCTAATGCTCAAACTAGATTAGTATCCCTAGACCAAGAAATTCCAGCTCAGGAAATCCAATTAACTAAGTTAAGAGAAACTTTAGCCGAGTTAGAAAAATCTCATACTCATAGTGAATGGCAACAGATGCAAGCTATGATTCGGTCTCAGGAAGCAGTTTTGCAAGAGGAGGAAACTACATTTCGAGCTGCTGAACAACAACTACAGGATTTAGAAAATCAACAACAACTGTTACAAGAAAAGATAGAAGGAGTTTCCCGTCGCCGTTTAGAATATCAAGAACAAGAATTAAACGCCTTAAATACCATAAAAGAAGTAAATAATCAAATTGCTGTTGTGGATGAGCAAATTTCCCAGACTAAAGCAAATATAGCCAAAGCAGAAGAAAAATTAGGCACAGAGAAACAAAAAAGAGACCAAGCTGAAGCTAATCTACGGGAACTTTATTTAGCCAAACAACAATTAGAATGGCAACTCCAGAAATTACAGGAATCTCAACAGGGACGTCGGGAACAGTTAGTCGCTTTGCAAACCCAGTTAGAAGAGCAAAAGGCAGAATTGCCTGACCCGGTACCAAAAGTGCCGGAAAATATTAAAATAGGAGAATTAGAGAAGGAGGTCAGATCCCTACAGAAACAACTTCAAGCCTTAGAACCCGTAAATATGTTAGCCCTCGAAGAATATGAGCAAACTCAGAAACGACTAGAAGAATTAAGTCAAAAATTATCCACTCTGGAAGGAGAGCGAACAGAACTGTTGTTAAGAATAGAAAACTTTACTACTCTAAGACAACGTTCATTTTTTGAAGCTTTTAATGCTGTGAATGAAAATTTCCAGGCAATTTTTGCCACACTTTCCGAAGGAGACGGTTATCTCCAACTAGATGACCAAGAAGACCCCTTCAACAGTGGGTTAAACTTAGTAGCTCACCCCAAAGGAAAACCAGTACAAAGATTGGCCTCCATGTCTGGAGGAGAAAAATCTTTAACAGCCTTAAGCTTTATTTTCGCCCTACAACGTTACCGTCCATCTCCTTTTTATGCCTTTGACGAAGTAGATATGTTTCTAGATGGGGCAAATGTAGAACGATTAGCTAAAATGATCAAACAACAGGCAGAACAAGCTCAGTTTATCGTTGTTAGTCTACGGAGGCCAATGATGGAATCATCTGAACGAACTATCGGCGTTACCCAAGCTAGGGGCGCTCATACCCAAGTTTTAGGGATTAAAATGACTAAATAGGGTTTGCCAAAAAAGTCTTTTGGTAGGGGTAGGAGTCGTAGGGGCGTTTCATGTCGCTCCGCGAAACGGCCGTTAGCTTCGCATAACTATCGTTAACGCCCGTACAGGAGAAATGGGAATTTAGAGGAGGTATAATTGAGAATTGTCCCTCAATTTTTCTGCCCTTGTCTCCATAAAATGCTGACTTTTTACAGCTCTATAGACTGAAAAGCTGACACTTTTTTCAACTGAAAAAGGCACCTTATTTCTTGTCAATGCTTTTAGATTTAATCAGCAAGCCCTAAATATTAAATCTATTGCTATTGCAAAACTGAAAGTCAATTTAAGAAAGAGGCAAGAGTTACAATAAGTTTCTGAGGGTAAAACCCACTACTAATTTTAGACCAGGGTTATTGTAGATTTAGCAGGAGTCACGAAATCTAATTTAATTATTCATTCACTCCGACTACAAAATTCAGAATTTAATTCTACCTGGGTTCTACTCAATTCTTTATTGATAAACTAAAATTTTATCTGACTTTTGACTTTTGACTTTTAACCTTTAACTTATTATTTAAGAATCGGGATTAGACTATAATGACATCTGAAAAAATCCGCCAACGCTCCGAACTATTAGGAACTCAAATAATTACTCGTGATAAAGGTAAACGCCTAGGAGTAGTAAGTCAGTTATGGGTAGATGTTGATAGACGAGAGGTGGTAGCTATTGGACTACGGGACAATATATTGGCAGTGGCTGGAATACCCAAGTTTATGTTTCTCAAGAACATCCGTGAAATAGGCGATGTTATCTTAGTAGATGATGAAGAAGTAGTAGAAGAAGATATTGATGCTGAAGCCTATAGTAGCCTGATAAATAGTGAAGTCTTGACAGAAAATGGCGAACTATTAGGTCGAGTTAGAGGTTTCAAACTTGATACCAGAGATGGCAAAGTTTTGTCATTGATTATCGCTTCTATAGGTATACCCCAAATTCCAGAGCAAGTTATTAGCACTTATGAACTGTCAATTGATGAAATTGTCAGCAGTGGGCCAAATCGTCTAATTGTATTTGAAGGTTCTGAAGAAAAACTACAACAGTTAACAGTAGGAGTATTAGAACGTCTAGGTTTAGGAGAGACACCTTGGCAACGAGAGGAAGAGGGATTATATTATCCTCCTACTGTAAAACCTGAGAATCAATTAACTTCAGGAACACCAGTTACTCGTGACCCCATTCGTACAGTATCACCCGCTCGTCAGGAAACATGGGATGAAGATTGGGCTGAACCAGAGCCAATCAGAGGTAGAGTAGTTGAACCAGAACCAGTTTATAATGACTATTATGAGCCAGAAGAGACTTCTCCTCCACGGCAACTAGAACGAGAAGCAGTCTATGATGAATATTATGAGGCAGAACCTATAGCCCAGCCATCAGGACGTCAGGTCAGACGAGAACTTGCTAATGATGACTACTACGAAGAAGATAATTGGGGCGACTCAGGTGCTGAATATGATTATGAAGAGGATAAAAATCAGCAGAAAGAGTATCAAGCAACCCCAGAGTATAAATATGATGAGGAGATAGAGAAAGATGCTTGGGCTGATGATGAGGCTCCAAAACCTTATCAAGCAACTCGTGTGAATATTCCTCAGAAAACTAAGGTGCCAGAATATGAGGAGTAAGTAGGTTATTAATTTAGCTTCCTTTGGGATAATTCCCACGCCTGAAAAGTTTGAGCGTGGGATAAGAACGGTTGAATATGGTAGATGGGTTGTTTCTCAGAAAATTTTACCTGGGGAGTCCAGAAACTTGTTGCCCTAAGACTACAGCCTCCCCTGTCCAATATTCTTGCATCTCGTTAAAAGTTTTAAGCTGTTGGCCATAGAGCGGGTTGCCAATGGTTACTGTTTGTGCTGTCTCATCAACTTGCAAGAGTACGACTGCGTGTGCAATATATCCGCCATTTACTGGTTCTTTAACGTGTAGCAAGGCTGGTAGGTTTAGGTTTATTAGCTCAGTAGTTTTTAGTGAGTCTCGAAAATGGCAGGCTAAACCTAGACGATGCAAAGCCCGCATTTCAGCTAGGGTGCTAGTCCCAAATCTATTTGTGCCTGTAAGGATAATTGCGTCCTTTTCCGAGAAATTGGGAAAAGTACCAGTTATGCGAGCAATTGTAGCAATACTGGCAGGAGCGCAAGTGTAGTTTGTTGTTTGTAATACGACTTCTTCAACTACTACTGGTTCCCCTAATAAATTTGTGACGGGAAGAGAGTAATGGATTAGTCCTGCTAATGGAATTGTGATTATTATTACTGCTAAAATTAGCTTTCGTAAACGTTGGCGATCGCCTCGAATAGGTAATTCTATACCTAGTAAAATACCTATACTAAACCATCCTAAACTCAAGACAAAATCATTAGTATATTCTCCATAGAATAACAAAATAATTTTGGGAAACAATTTTAGATTAGCTTTGGCACTTACTAAAAATGTGATGATAACTGTAGCTAGGAATATTAATATTATATAAGTTAATCTTTGATGATTTACTACAGCATTTTCTGCTGTTATTCCTCTATCTGCTAACTTCTTACCTAAGTATAATCCTAGTATTATTGAAACCAAGCAAGTTAAAACAATTACAATCATTTTTATGAGATTTGATGGAAAAATACATTATGGTTTGCTGAAAAAGTATTTTTTGTAAAAGTAGGAGTCAGGAGAAACAGAGAATTTAGAGGAGGTAATGGGAGGAATTATCATTTTATTTTTCTGTAATATTGAGCAAAAAAAATGCTAAGTTTTTGAACCTTTTTCACCTAAAATTTCGTACTTTTTCCAGAAATAAAAAGGCTCAAAGGCTTTACTGATAAAACCTTTGATATTTAATTAGCAGAGCAATAATTATGGTTTGCTGAAAAAGTCTTTTTTAAGGAGTAGGGGAGCGGGGAAGTAGGTACGGACGTTGCACAGGCAAAAATGCGTTTTCCGTTCCGGAATGCTCCGCAAACATGTCGCACAGCGAAACGTCCGTACGGGAGTAATTTTTTTGCTCAACTATCCTCCCAAAATTCTAACTTTTTGATTTTTCGGGAACCGTGCATAAAGAGCTGAAAACTAGGTACTTTTTCCAGACCTAAAAAGACACCTTATTTCTTGTCAATGCTTTGATATTTAATCAGCGGAGCAATAATTAGGGTTTGCTGAAAAAGTATAAGTGGTAGGAGTAGGAGTCGTAGGGGCGTTTCATGTCGCTCCGCGAAACGGCCGTTAGCTTCGCATAACTATCGTTAACGCCCCTACAGGAGGAATGGGGGCGTTTCATGTCGCTCCGCGAAACGGCCGTTAGCTTCGCATAACTATCGTTAACGCCCCTACAGGAGGAATGGGGAATTTAGAGGAGGTAGAAGGAAGAATTAGTAAGAGTTATTTTTCTACCTTATGCACCCTAAAATCCTAACTTTTTAAGCTTTTTAGACCGAAAATATTGCACTTTTTCAAGACCTAAAAAGGTACCTTATTTCTGATAAATGCTTTGATATTTAATCAGCGGAGCAATAATTATCAATTATCAATTATCAATTATCAATTATCAATTATCAATTATCCATTATCCATTATCCATTATCCATTATTAATTATCCATTATTTATCTCCCCTACTCCTCTGCTTCAGAGAGAGTGCTTTTTCTGCCATAGCAATTAATTCTGCCGATGAGTTATTTTCTTGGGGAACCATACTTGATATCCCAATACTAATTGTGACAAATTCATTAATTGGAGATTGACTATGAAGAATTTTGAGATTTTCTACTTCCGATCTGATATTCTCAGCAATAATTAAAGCACTTTTAGTATTAGTATTCGGTAGAATTATTGCAAATTCTTCTCCTCCATAACGAGCGACTAAATATTCGGGAATATTCACAATTTCCTGAATAGTTTTTGCTATTTTTTTTAGACAATCATCTCCAGCTTGAGAACCATAATTATCATTATATAATTTGAAAAAGTCTAAATCGCAAATAATTAACGATAGAGGCAAATTTTCTAGTTTCATTCTTTGCCATTCTTGCTCTAAATATTGATCGAAGCGATGACGATTAGCTATTTGAGTTAAACCATCCAGAGTAGCAAGTAGAGATAATCTTTGATTAGCTAATTTGAGAGTATATTCAGCTTTTTGACTTTGCATTACTACTCCTAAATGAGTGCCTACTATTTTTACTAAATCAATTAAATGCTGATTTTTTGGTAGAGTTTCTTGCTTAAAAAATACCAAAATTGCTAATACCTCATTGCTCCATAAAATTGGCACAGCAAAAGCAGATTTGAATCCCATTTTTAAAGCCAGATTATAACGTTCAAATTCTTGAGATGATATTTCTGAAATATCCTCTATCCATTCTGCATCTTGAGCTTGCCAAACTCTACCTACCAAATCTACATTAGGAGTAAAACTTAATCTTTTGCTATAATTTTGAAACTCAGAAAAATCCTGTGAATTAAGATAGCAAGATTGAGTATATAGAAATCTAGAATTATCAGAATTAGGAAGCCAAGCTTCACCAAAATCCCACCTAATATTTGCACAAACATGATTGATAGTAACTTCTAGGGCAGAATGAATATCTAAGGTGGTACTAATCGCAGGAGTAGTTAACAACAAAAAACGGAGTTGTTCTTCATAATTTTGACGTTCAATAACTTCTTTTTCTAGCTCTAATTTTTTCTCTTTTAACTCTATTTGTAGTTGATAAATAGATAGTTGATTTTCGACTCTTGCCAATACTTCCCGAAGTTTAAAGGGTTTAGTAATATAATCTCTACCTCCTACTTCAAATGCTCTAACTTTATCTACCTCTTCACTATAAGCACTAATAAAAATTATTGGTATTTCTTTGGTTTGTTCTAAAGATTTTAGTTTTTGACATACTTCATAGCCATCTATATCTGGTAAATTAATATCAAGTAAAATCAAATCTGGTTTAGCAATTTGTGCGCCATTAATTGCAATTCTACCATTAATAGCTTTTCTCACATGATACCCATGATGCTCAAGCATAGTTGATAATAGTCGTAAATTTTCTGGTGCATCATCAACGACTAAAATATTTTCTGGCAAATATTGAGACTTTTTTTTATTCATTTATTCCTCACTTTCTATCAATTCAAGGATAACATCTAAACGAAAGTTTTCTACTAAATTTGTTAAGCTGTTAATTAGTTTAACCTCTGTTTGAGGAATTTGCTGAATTAGCTCATTTATATGATGATCATTCATAGATAATGCAGCAAAATGTAATTGTTCTAACCATTCATCAGACATCATACTTAAAGATTCTTTTTTAATTTTTGTTTGAGGTTTTACAGCAATAGAATTTGATGGGAAATTTTCAGAAAAATAATTTATTCCCAAATGATTATCTAACTTTTCTAGTAATAGATTTACTGAAAAAGGTTTAGCAATAAAATCATCACAACCAGCAGCCAAAATAGCATCACGATTTTTATCAAAAACATTGGCCGTTAAAGCAATAATAGTAGTAGCTTTACCCAAGGTTGTTTGCTTAATAATTTTAGTTGCTTCATAACCATCCATAACAGGCATAACAATATCCATAAAAATTAAATGTGGTTGCCAATTTTCCCACATAGATATAGCTTCTTGACCATTCTCAGCAACCTGAAGTTGAAATCCTAAAGGTTCAAGTAATTGTATTAATAATTGACTGTTTTCTTTGAAATCTTCAACTACTAAAATTCTATAACTAGGTTTATTAGGTTCTAAGCCTACTATTTTTTGTCGATTAGATGATGTTTCTCTTTCTAGTATTTCTCTTAATTCTTCAGGAATTTTGGCAATAATTTCAAAGGTAAAAGTTGTACCTTTTCCGACTTGACTACTAACAGATATTTCTCCTCCCATTAACTGGATAAATTCACGACTAATAGGTAAACCTAAACCTGTTCCTTCTATTGATTTTCTACCTGTAGTAGTTTGCACAAAAGGCTCAAACAAAGCATCTATTTCTGACTCTTCAATTCCTAGACCAGTATCTGTAATAGCAAATTTTATTTTGCCTAAAGAATCACCATTACATACTGATAAACTAACTTTTCCTTGAGATGTAAACTTAATACCATTACCTATAATATTAATCAGAATTTGACGCAATTTTCCTTCATCAGCAGTAATAATTTGAGGTAGGTCATCTGCTAATTCAAATAATAGCTCTAAACCTTTTTCACTTGCTTTTAAATTCAGCATATCTTGCAGATGTTGCAGAAAATCGTATAAATCAAATAAATCTTCTTTGAGTGTAACTTTACCAGCTTCAATTTTAGACATAGATAAAATATCATTAATCAAATTTAGCAAATGCTCCCCACTATGATTAATAATTTCTATTTGCTCAATTTGATCCTCATTTAAAGAATCATCACGCGCCAATAATTGACTAAAACCTAAAATTGCATTTAAAGGAGTACGCAACTCGTGACTCATAGAAGCCAGAAAATTAGTCTTAGCAAAGTTAGCAGTTTCTGCAGCTTCTTTAGCATTTTTCAGTTCAATTTCTGCTTGTTTATGTTCAATAATTAAACCAGTTAATCTTGCTAAAGATGCAAGTATTTCTAAATCTCTTGTTTCTGGCAATTGCTTCTTGCTAAAATACATCACAAAAATACCTAAAACTTGCTCTTCTCCACCAGATAAAATTGGTTCCAACCAACAAGAATGTAAACCAGCAGATAAAGCTTGCTGCTTTAGACTTGCGCATGGAGGGTAATTAACCATATCCTCAATAATTACCCGTTGATGAAGATTAATTACTTTACCAAAAGAACAAAGATTTTTCCAAGGTATTGACTCTATACCTTGAAGCCAAACTTGAGGAACATTAGGTGCCACAAAAGGATGTAAATATTCACCATTTTCTTCTAGTAATAAAATTGCAGAATTTAGTAATGGTAATATTTTGTCACTTTGAGTTGTTAATTCCAGTAAAATATTATGCAATGATTTACCTTGAGCTACCATTTTTAGGGCAGTATTTTGTGCATTTTCTAATAAATTTTGCTGCTGACGCTCAGTAATATCAATGACAATAGAAGCAAATCCAATAATTATTCCGTCTGGGTTTAACAGAGGTGTATTATACCAATCACAGACAATAGTTTTACCTGTTTTAGTTAAGTTTTCAGTAATCATATAGTTGCCACCTAAAGGCATTTCAATTATCCTTTTCGCCAGAGCGTTACTATTTTCAGGAACTATTAATTCTAATCCTTTCTTACCTATTATCTCCCTAGAAGAGTAGCCAAAAATTAATTCTGCAGTATGATTCCAAGCAACAATTTCCCACTCATTATTCCATTCAATTACTCCAACTGGAGTATTTTCTAACAGGAATGAAAGCCTTTGCTGGGAAGCTTTAAGTTTTTCCTCTCCTTGCAAACGTTCTAATTCTGCTCCTATTCGTGTCGCAAAAACTTTCAAAATTAACTCTTGAGAAGAACTAAGACTCATTGGTAAGACATCCATCACTACTAACAAACCAATAACTTTACCTTGGGAGTTATATAAAGGCATACCCCAATAACTTTCTATGCCAAATTCAACTAACCAAGCATCTTGAGGGAAAATTTGTTGTAGGGAGTCTGGATAACGACAAATTTCTCCCTTTAATACTCTCTCACAGGGAGTATATAGCGAGGAATATACAATTTGACTTTGTACTTCTGAACCATTCCAAAATGCTCTCATTTCCAAGATATCCTCTGGTTCCTTTGATTCACTAACGCAAACATAACGAACTTGTAAAACTTGAGCTATATTCTCAACACAAGCATGGAAAAAATCATTACCTGTATGATTTGCAGTTCGTTCAACAATCAAACGTAGAGCATCTTCCCGTTGTTTTTGCTCTGTAATATCAATGCCAAAAGATTGAAATTCAATGAAATTTCGATTGCGATCTATAACTGGTTGATTTGTCCAACTCAACCATCGTAGTTCTCCTGAAACAGATTTCATGTAAATTTCTAAAGTTTTTGGACTTATTGATTTAATCTGCTCCTGACTTACTTTATCCTGTATGAATGGGAAAAATTTACTCCCTAATAATTCACTGGAAGATTTACCAAAAAATTCACAGTAGTATTGGTTAACAAATGTGAGCTTACCATCCGATCTCCATCTACAAACCAGTACACTATCCTGTGACTCTACCAACTCCCGATAACGAACTTCACTTTTTCTTAAAGCTTCTTCTATCTTTTTACGATCGCTAATATCCTGATGAGAAATTACCATTCTCTCTGGAATACCAGTGTCATCCCAAAGAGCTTGTCCATGAGCAGAAATCCATTTATATCTACCATCTTTACAAACTGTGCGGTATTCAATACTAAATTGTGAATACTTTTGCTTGAGGTAATCATCTAAAAAATTGATTACCCTATTATAATCATCTGGATGAATACGACTGCACCATTCATCATAGTGGGATTGAATTTGATATTCTTTATACCCCCATATTGCCTTTAACCTTGGTGAAATAAACGCGTCATTAGTTTTAATATTCCAGTCAAAAATCCCCTCATTATTACCTTTTAATACTAACTGCCAACGTTCCTCACTTTTTTTGAGTGATTCTTCTACCTGTCTTCTAATTTGGATTTCTTGCTGCAATAGTTGATTTTGCTCCCCTAATTCTTGTAGTTGTTGTTTTTCCTGCGCCAGAAGATGTGCTTGAGCAATAGCAATACCTAGTTGAGCTGCCACTGCTTCCAATAACTCTTTTTCTTCTGTCGTCCAATGACGCATATAACTACATTGATGCAAACCGATCGCTCCATTAGTTTTACCCTGATAGGAAGTTCTAATTCCCATTATTGACTTAATATCAAGTTCCTCGCATAAAGGCAAAACTCCTTTAAGCATAGGTTCAGCATAAACATCATCAGTAGCGATCGCCGAATCTTGTGACAACATCAACTCAGCATGATCATTACCAAATATAGGTATTTTCAAATCAGAGATTAAATATAGATTGGAACTTTCATGGTGAGCAACTATCGGAATTCTTGGTATCGGAAATTCTGTATAAGTATGAATGAGACAACGATCTACATTTAGAACTTTTGCTATTTGAATTGCTGCTGTTTCGTATACTTGCGCTGGTTCCAAGTCAGAGCGAATTTTGTCACTAATTTTTCTGAGCAATAATGCTTGTTGTATTTGTTTCTCCAGGGAAACTTTCGCTGCACAAAGCTTCATTTCTGCATCTACGCGGTTAGTCACATCCACCTGTACAGCTACATAGTGAGTTAAGTTCCCCCAGTCATCATATACTGGAGAAATTGTGATTTCATTCCAAAATTTACTACCATCTTTGCGCATATTTTCTACTACTACTTGGCATTTTTCCCTCGCAGCGATCGCCTCTCTAATTTTCTGTATTTCTGGTTGATTTGTATCGGAATATTCTAAAAAAGGATAATTTCTGCCAAGAACTTCCACTTCTGAGTAACCCGTAATTTTTTCAAAACCTGAGTTTAGATATATTATTGGTTGATTATCTGAACCTACATAACAAATCACTATTCCTTGAGGTGCTGTAAATATTGCTCTTTCTAATAGTTTTAAACGTTGTTGTTGGTAATGACTTTCTGTGACATCTTTCATTGTTAGCAAATAAGCTATTTTATTTTCCCAAATTATTTCTCCTATCCGCGTTTCTAGAAATATTAATCTTCCTAATTTTTGTCGAACATATATTTCCGTTTCATTGCCATTTATCAAGGGCAAACCAATCTCTTCACCGATTAAATCTGCTGCCGATTTTTGCCATAATAATTCTGTTGCCTGATTCACAAAAACTATTTTACCTTCTCTATCAATAATCATCAGACCTTCTGACATATTACTAATAATTGCCGATAAATTTTTTTCTGTCTGTTTCTTAATTTCTATTTCCTGCTGTAGTTGCTGATTTTGTGATTCTAATTTTAGATGTAGTTTTGTAATTGTGATTTGAGCTTCTATTCTTGCTAATAATTCTCCAGCATGAACTGGCTTATTAATATAATCTATGCCTCCAGCGGCAAATCCTTTTACTTTTTCATCAGTACCCGATAAAGCACTTAGAAAAATCACTGGTATATTAGCAGTTTGACGATTAGCTTTTAACTGTCTACATACTTGATAACCATCCATTTCTGGCATCATCACATCCATTAATATTAAATCTATTTTATTGTTATTTGCAGATTTTAATGCTTCTTCACCAGAATTTGCCTGGATAAAATTATATCCTTTCTGAGTAATAATCTGAGAAATAAAATATAAATTATCAGGCTGATCATCTACTATCAGGATTGTAATTTCGTTGTTGTTCATAATTCAATTATTTTTAGGCGTTGATGGATTATACTCAAAGTTAAGTTTATTTCTAATGAGGTACTGAATACAATTAAGTAGTTTTGCTATTAGTAATTTCCTAGTTGAGAGATGGAATAGGAAACAGGGAACAGGGAACAGGGGGAATTAATTGATAATTTATGGATAATAATTGATTTTATTTTTCATTTTTGGAGAAGTCTAATAGGAAACAGAGAGTCAAGAGAATGTGTAGTTGATTTTACTTATAAACTTATCTCTTCTTCTATTATTCTATCAAATAATTAGAATTAGTCATACAAAATAAATTTCCTAGTTAAGAAAAGCAAAATTTCATTAATTGATAATGAATAATTAACAATTTTTACCGAAAAATCAAGGTATAAAGCCTCTCCATTCATGGAGAAAAGATAAAAAAAATCCTTGATCTTAATCCTCTTTTTTTATAAGAAGAGGTAATTATTAATTATTAATTATTAATTGTTAATTATTAATTGGGGAGTAATTGATAATTTATGGATAATAATTGATTTTATTTTGCATTTTTGGAGAAGTCTAATAGGAAACAGAGAGTCAAGAGAATATGTAGTTAATTTTACTTATAAACTTATCTTTTATTCTATTATTCTATCAAATAATTAAAATTAGTCATACAAAATAAATTTCCTAGTTAAGAAAAGCAAAATTTCATTAATTGATAATGAATAATTAACAATTTTTACCGAAAAATCAAGGTATAAAGCCTCTCCATTCATGGAGAAAAGAGAAAAAAATTCCTTGATCTTAATCCTCTTTTTTATAAGAAGAGGTAATTAATAATTATTAATTGTTAATTATTAATTATTAATTATTAATTATTAATTATTGAATATCCTTCTAAATTCCCCTTAGAAAGCTATGCTTTATACACATCTTTCTTAACATAAAACTTGACAAAATAAACAAATTATCTGTAAGCCTTTAACAGGCTTTTTCCAGAGAAAAAATGTATTGAAAAGTACATTGATTTTGAGAAGTTAAGTAGTTTTGCCTAGCTACTATGACTATTTCTCCCTTCTCCCCTGCTCCCTGCTCCCTGCTCCCCTGCTGCCCACACGGGTTTCAAGACTTATGGGTAATGGATAGCTTATACCAATTCCTAAAAGTAACGCAAGACCTTGAATAACACTTCAGTTATTAAGTAATTAAACTAAGGTAATTACTTTTTTG
>NZ_JBNHEQ010000151.1:20764-23664 GCF_050016015.1 Dapis hubbardiae BLCC-M172 | reverse complement strand
TAAGTTCTGAGACTTTTCTATTGCGCTATAGTTTTGAGTCTCAAATTTTAAATTTTCATTTCCTGCCGGAGGTAAGTTCTGAGACTTTTCTATTGCGCTATAGTTTTGAGTCTCAAATTTTAAATTTCTATTTTCGGAAGGTAAGTTCTGAGAATTTTCTATAGCGCTATAGTTCTGAGTCTCAAATTTTGAATTTTCATTTCCCCCAATAGGAAAATACTTTTGACTTTTGACTTTTGAATTTTGAATTCCTCCACGCCAGTCCAATATCCAATCGACAGGATTCAATTCTATGACTTGAGTATCTTGGATATTGGATTGTACAGCAATAAGTCGAACCTCATAACGTTTCTCGTAAGTATTAAAATCCAATTCCACAACAGCATCACTTATGCCTTCAGGAATTTCATCCTTATAATGACCCCACCAAATACCAGGAAACCCTTTATCTATAGACTCATCGCAAATTTCAAAATTTGTTTTAATATATTTGACCTTATTTCCCCGCAAATCTTTTTGGTTCCGATGCCAAACATTAGTAAACCAACAATTTTGAATCAAAAGTTTAGGTACTGGGTTTCCCATACCACAAGGTTCTAAAAGCTTCAGTTCTTGAAATAAATCTCTACCTAACTCAGATACAGTCACAATTAAATCCACTTCTATTACCGAGTTTTGGTTAAGACTTACTCCTAATGTTTGTCCCAATAGTTGATTAATAGCATCTGTAAATATAGGAATATTTTTTACAGGCAAACTAAGACCAGCAGCGAAAGGATGACCGCCAAACCTATCTAATAAATGTGCCTGATTTGTCACCAACTCATAAAGGTCTATTTTACCAACAGAACGGGCAGAACCACGAGCTAATAATTTTTGAGAAGTTCTAGTAGCTTCAGTTTCCTGATTTAATAAAATAGTAGGACGATTATACTCTTGAGCTATTTGGCCTGCTACTAATCCTAGAACACCGACAGGCCATTGAGGGTCTGTCAGAACTATAACATGAGTGGTGGAAAGGTCTATTTTAGTCAATTTTTTTGTAACATCTTCAACTACCTCTTTTTGTAGAGATTTGCGCCTAGAGTTGGCCAGTTCTGTTTCGATAGCCAGTTGTTGACAATATTTAGGGTCACGACTGGTCAAAAGTTCCACACAAAAGCTAGCATCTCCCATAATTCTACTTACAGCATTAATCCGAGGACCAATACCAAAAGAAATATCTGTAGGGCGATCGCCTGTTTTTTTGCACAATTCTAAAAGTTTAGCAACTCCTGGTCTGGTAGTTTTGTGTAATTGTGTACTTAATTTTTCAATACCTATTTGTGCTAGATAACGACAGTCATTTGTTAGTTGAACTAAATCGGCAATTAAACCAATAGCTACTAAGTCTAATAATTCTGTTAGGGAAAGTTTTGGTATTTCTGGATAAGTTAAATAAAGTGCTTCTATAAGTTTATAAGCTACTCCAACTCCAGATAAATTATATAGAGGATGAGCGGGGGAAAAATAGCGAGGATTAATAATAGCAAATAATGGCGGACGTTCTGAGGGAAGGGTATGATGATCGGTGACAATTATATCTATTTCTAAACTATTTGCATATTCTATTTCGGCAATATTTGTACTACCTGTATCGCAGGTAATTATCAAACTATAATTCTCTTTGGCTAACCTTTCAATTCCAGCAAAATTCAAACCATGAGATTCTGTAAATCTGTTAGGAATATAATAAGTTAGTTGGTTATTTTTATCGAAAAATTCTCCTAATCCATCCCAAAGTATAGATGTTGAAGTAATGCCATCTGCATCAAAGTCTCCCCAGATGGCAACTTTTTCTTGATTATTTCTAGCAGAGATAATTCTTTCTATGGCTTTGTTAATTTCTACGCCAAATTCAAAGGAGCTAGTTGGTTGATATTGTTTTGGATTTAAAAAGCCTACTATATTTTTAGTATCTTTAATTCCACGTTGCCATAATAATTGTGCTAGATATTTTCCTGATAATTTTGGTGCATAATTTTTGACACACTCAATAAATAAATGAGGGAGATGATCGGATACAGGAATTTGCCAATATTTTTTTTCTTGAGACATCTTTCTTTAGTCATTCCTTGTAGTAACGAATAGAATAAAAAAATCATCAAAATAACTAGGTCTAAAACCCCACCTTTTAATCAGTTATCAGTTAAATATTTTTTCTAGTTTTATCACACTTAACAAAGTCAGAAAATATTGCTACAGTGTGCTTGTTTTTAGGAGTCAGAAGTCAGGAGTTATAATTCAGGAGGTAAGAATTTATAATATTTATTTTTTCTGAGAGTCAAACTATTCTATTGTTGACTAAAAATAGTCTAATAACCATAAATATTTTGTTTTTGATTAAGGGATAATTTGATTTTTATTCCCGAAGTCGGCAGCAAATTTACTAACAGTTTGGTTATTAACTGACTATAACTATCTTATTTGAATTTGGTATTAGTTGATGATTTTTTCTTTGCTGATGGCTGAGATCTGATGGCTGAATGCTTACAGGCTAACCATACAAAGTATAGAATATAGCAAAAGTTGAAAGTTCAATTGTTACTGTCAATAAGGTAGAGCAGAAATAAGAAGATTAATTCTTTATTCCGTTGCTTTAGAGATTTGATAAGTCATTCAAATAATAGGAACTGCCATCAGATAATTTATATAGTCTTTCTCATATTAACAGTAATGAGGCAGACCTTAATTTTGGCTTCTCTGTTGCCTATTCCCTATTCCCTAAATCTAGACAAAATTCCAAGTTGAAAGTTCAATTATTACTGTGAATAAGGTAGAGCAGAAATAAGAAGATTAATGCTTATATTCCGTTGCTTTAGAGATTTGATAAGTCATTCAAATAATAGGAACTGCCATCA
>NZ_JBNHEQ010000151.1:14895-20664 GCF_050016015.1 Dapis hubbardiae BLCC-M172 | reverse complement strand
AGTAATGAGGCAGACCTTAATTTTGGCTTCTCTGTTGCCTATTCCCTATTCCCTATGCCCTATTCCCTATTCCCTATTCCCTGTTATTAATTGAGAAATTCTATTTGAGGAACAGGAAATTTCACAGTAAATATAGAACCTTTATTCACTTCACTAACTACAGCAATATCTCCACCCATCATTTTACAAAAGTGACGACTAATAGCTAAACCTAAACCAGTTCCTCCATGTTTTCGTGTTGTTGAATTGTCAGCTTGAGTAAATGGTTGAAATAAACTTTCTATTTTATCTTCTGATATACCTATACCAGTATCAGCAACACTTAAAACTAACATCTTATCTTTGGAGTTAAAGCCTAAATTTTCACCGACAAAACTCTCATTATTATTAACCATTTTAACTTTTAAACTAATGTTGCCATTTTCTGTAAACTTAGCTGCATTACTCAAAAGATTTAAAATTACTTGACGCATTTTATTGGGGTCTGCGACGATTGGTTCTTGGTTATCTTCACAGATTATTTCTAATGTATTGCCATTCTGATCTATCAAGGGTTGAATAGTTGCTAAAACATTTTCAATTAATGCCATAATATTGAAGCTTTCCCAATGAACATCCATCTTACCTGCTTCAATTTTTGAAAGATCGAGAATATCATTAATTATTGTTAATAGGTGTTTTCCAGAAGTATGAATATTATTAAGGTCGTGAATAAAGTCTTCATAGCCTAAATCCTGGGCATCTTCTAGTAAAATTTCACTGTAGCCAATAATAGCATTTAATGGTGTTCGTAATTCATGGCTCATATTTGCGAGAAATACACTTTTTGCTTTATTTGCTGCTTCTGCCTCATTTTTTTCTTGTTTTAAACGTTTATTTTCTTTGAGTTGTTGAACATTTGTTAATGTTTTTTTTATCGTAATGTCTAAATCTTGAAAATCTATAGGTTTAGTCAAAAAATCAAAAGCACCTCTATTCATCGCAGACCTAATTTTTTCCATATCATCATAAGCGGAAATAATAACTGCCTTTATATCAGGATAGTGAAGTTGAAGATTATCTAGTAAAGTTAAACCATCCATTAAAGGCATATTAATGTCAGTTAATACGATGTCTATACTAGGTTCATCTGACAAGATTTCTAGTGCTTCTACACCGTCTCTGGCAAAAATAAAATCTAGTTCTTTTGTTTTGATTTTTTTTCTAAAGTTACGAATGATAAGTGATTCAAAATCCGGCTCATCATCTACAACAAGTATTTTTGATGACATGATATTCTGATTAATAAGCTAATTGCTTTTAATTTTTAAGTTATACCATGTCCGCTGGTATTGGAGCGTGCAAAAGTTAGGGTAAATATCTAGGAAATTTAAGTTTTTTTTGTTCTTAAGACTTCCTCCCTTGTCACTTTTCCTTATTCCTTCTTCCTTCTTACTTACCCTGACCTTACAATACCGATGCTACCGGACATAATATTACTTGTAACCAATGAGAATGAATATATGCTATTTCTAATTTTGGCATAATTGGTCATGGAATTCTTGCATTTGACTTTTGTCTATACTCTAAAGACAAGAAGTAAATACTAATACAATTTGGTTAATTTTGAAATGGCAACTGAGGTATAAAATAACATTTAGGATTTGTGAATGAGACTGGGACGAAGGTTTATTTACCTAGCAAGGGTTTGAGCCAAAAAAGAAAGTGTTTCATCCTTATTTGAAATGACTATAACATTTAGGATTTGTGAATGAGAATTGTTAAGAATTAAAGTATGTTTTCTGTACTATAGTAATCCTATTTAAATTGTAATATTTTTTTGATAGGGCGGATTTCCTGCGGAAAGCTTTGCAGAATGCAAAACGCGAATCGCTTGTACAGGAGTCATAATTTACTTATGTTTTCAGTTAAAATGAACTATTATAAAAATTTTTACAACTAATGGGTGGATTGCTATATATAGATTGGTAGTAGAATTAAGTGACTGAGAAGATAAGCGTAGATTTTTTTTACTACTTATAATTTTAAGCTAAATTGATATTTCTGGAATACTATCTAGACTTAATATTAAATCACTAGAAATATCCGTATACTCAGTATCTTTTTCTTGGTCGTAAACTTCTGAAAAACGCTGACAGCTAGTAGCAAATTGACAAGTATGACAAGTATCAATAATCTCTACTTGCGGAAATTCTATCTCTTCTTCCTGGTAATGTTTTAACCAATAAGTTAAATTATCTAATATCTCCTGTAAATCCTGTTCAGTTTTTTTGTGTGCTTGTTGATTATAAGAAAATTTTAGTTTGTAGGGTAAACTTTTACTTTTTGGTTGGATAAACCAATAGGTCATCGAAACTGTTTCTGGCAAATAGTTGCTAGTTTCAACTAGGGTATAAAGATATAACCGTGTTTGCCAATTTTGAGCTAATTTTTTCTTGTTTTGAGGATGACTATAGGTTTTCCAGTCAAAAATTTGTGCCTGTTTATTTTCAGCAATTAATAAATCATAAATAACTGTCAGAATATAACCATTAAAATTAAGACTACGATTATGTTCAGCTTGCCGTAAAATTATATTTTCTTGAGTTTTAGGATTTAATATTTCTGATGCAGCTTGGGAAAAATTATCAAAACAATACTGCATTTCTTGATTTTCTAACATCAAAGATTCTATTGGTAATCCTAGTTCTTTTTGCTGCATTAATAAGTGAAACTGACTACCCCAATTTAGTCTTTCTTGTTCTGCTGATGTTGTTGGTAAACTCAGATTATCTAGGTAGAGGTGTTGAAATTTACGCGGACAAGTTGTCAGTAAATTTAGGTGTTGTTGAGAGAGTCTATATTTTGTCATTTTGTCATTTTAGGGAGTAGGGAAATTAATCATTAATAATTGATAATTGATAATTGATAATTGATAATTGATTCCTTTTGGTTTAAACCTACATTCCGCGCGACAAAATGTATTGCGAAACGAGGAGTCAGAATTTCCTAGGTCATGCTCCGCAAACAGAAGAAAGTCATAGTAATCAACAATCAAGTAATATCATGTCCGCTGGTATCGGAGCGTGTAAACCAAAGGGTAAATATCTACAGGAGCAAGAATTATCCCTAGATTTTTCAGCCAATAGTCTACACAAAATGCTCACTTTTTCGGCTTTATCAACCAAAAAGCTGGTACTTTTTCCATACCTAAAATTCCTCAAACCTTTATCCGTCAATACTTTTATATTTAATCAGCAACCCCTAAATACTTACCAAACCACAGCTTTTTATACTAATTTTAATACTACAAATTTACAGCGGTTTTCATTTCAGTAGACCACATTAGGGACATTCCATGGAACGTCCCTACTAAGTTTTGGTTGTGAAGATGTGGTTCATCAACTTGAAAAGCGCTGTAAGTGTGGAATGTGGGTTTCAAGTTTATCCTTTTCAACAAAAAAAGAAATAAGATTTTTGCTATGCAATACTCTTGATTTTAACCAAAAGTAATCATTAATTATTAATTATCCATTATTCATTATTAATTATTAATTATCCTAAATACTTCCTTTCTGCCTTCTACTTTCTTGCTGACTTTTTCTTGTTTCTCCCATATTATTATTTCGACCAAATTTAGCATCTTGAAAAGAACTACCCACACCCTGAATAATACCTCTTCCAATTAAACCTATACCACGCCCAATTACTTGAGTTAATAAATACACAACTCCACTACCAATAAAAGAAACAGTTGCCCTAATACCAGGAGCTATTGCATCACGAGTTTCTAATAGTAATGTTACTGTCAATGGAATTCCTGAAAGTTTTCCTAATTCATGTCTACGGGGTGAATAAACAGATACTTTTTTAATGCCACGTTCATTCAATACAAATAAGGAAAAATTACTCTCAAAAATTTCTTTTGGTTCTCCAATATATTGTTCTATACGATATCTCCAGGATAAGCGATTACGGAACTTTTCAATATCCCGTGTTGATAATAATTGACGACTATAAAAATTTTCTTTAATTTCTTCTACATCGGCAAAATTATTTAATAAGGGTTGAATAACAGCATTAGCAATTGAAATTAATAAATTTTGAAGTAAGGCTTCAGAGCGTTCCATGGCTTCAGGAGTACCTACTCCAAAAGATACATTATCAATTACTAAAGGAACTTGAAATAATAAGTAGGATATTAACTCTTCAACCAAAGGAATTTTATCAAGAATAAATTTATGCACATTATCAGCATCATTTAATAAAACTGGCATTACTTCGACTTTAATTTGTTCGGCAAAAGAATTGATAATTCCTATGCCATTACTAATTTCAAGTTGATAGTATTCACCAATAAAAAATTTACTCGTAAATTCCCATAAATTATGTACAATCTCATATCTTTGTTTGGGAATTTCTTCTATTAGAATAGAAGCATTACGCAGTTCATCAAGAATATCTTCAAATTTACATAAAGCTATATAAATTAGTTCTTGCTTCTTAGAACCTCGCAATATATCAATTTCCATTGGTAATTCACTGAGGTTAATTAAATTAGAATTTAATTTTGCTATTGTTGATTCAAATAATGCTGTTTGTAAATTCATTGCTTCAGTGGTGGGAGAAACAAATTCAGAATTTATTCTCAGGAAAATTTGCTCATTATTGTTGACAGAATTAAGAATTTTTTTTGTTGGTAATTCTGTAAAATTTTTCAAATTTGAATCGACAAAATCATCTCTATTTACATCTGTTGCTTGCTGCTGCTTCTGAGCATTAACAGACTTAGGTGACAAGTGACTAAGTATCCATCTAGCTGTTAGTAATTCTCGTCGTTGCCCAGAAGTTATTGCCACATTGAGTAGAGAGTTTAAATTATTTCTATCTAAATTTTTTACTCTCTCATTTAGTTGATATGTTACTTCCGACAGAGAAGAATCTATTTGTTTTATTCCAGAGTTACAGACATTATCAAAAAGATTATCGAAAAAATTTTTTGTGGGAAATCTTAGACCTAAACTTGCTGGTTTTTTAGAATTTTCTTGTATAGTTTCAACCCCAGGAATATTTCTCCAATAAGACTGACCATTTGCTATTTGTCTAATAATAATTACTAACTCAGAAATACTGATTCCTTTTGTACAATAACCATTGATACCTAATTTTCTTACTAATGTCAATAATAAGCTATCTTGTAGAGATGTCAATAATAATATTGGTAACTCAGGGTACGAAGTTTTAAGTTGTTGACAAAAGTCGATTCCAGAGATTGTAATTTCCTCTGTAGTTTGAGGAAGCAAATTATTGGTTTCTATGTCTAAAATAACCAAAAAATTATTCTCTTCTGTGATCAAATTTTGAATATTTTTTAAGGCTTCTGCCCCTACTTCTGTCTCAAATACTATTTCTAAGTCAGGAAACTGCTCACAGGAAAATTTTAACCCCATCCGAAAGATAGGGTCATTATCAATGAGCAGCAATTTTAATGCTGATTCACTATTCATAAATTGGTTTTTGGTTGAGATATTTTAAGAATATAATAACCAATGAAAGTTAAATTCCAAATTTCTTTAATGTCTCAATTAAATCTTTAATATTAACTGATTTATCATTCTTGAAGTAAATAGGCATCTGAACTGGAAGCTGGAGCTGGAGCTGGAGCTGGAGCTGGAGCTGGGGCTGGGGCTGGAGAATAAGACCTCTGTGGAGCTGGCGAATAATATTGGCGACTGGGGGCTGGAGAATAAGACCTCTGTGGAGCTGGCGAATAATATTGGCGACTGGGGG
>NZ_JBNHEQ010000151.1:6214-14795 GCF_050016015.1 Dapis hubbardiae BLCC-M172 | reverse complement strand
CTGGAGAATAAGACCTTTGTTGCTCTCTAATACGTTGTTGGTATTCACGCTGTCTCCTAGCTTCTTCAGCTTGTTGTGCTGCCCATATTGCATCTCGTTCAGACGACCAACGAGATATAGCATCTTGAGCTTCATAATACAGAGCGCGCCCATAGCCAATTTGATAAGCTGTGTTAATAGCAGCAGTCAGACTACCTTGTTTGGCCAGGCTATAGGCTTCGTTAAGAATTGGCCGATCTTGGGCAATTTGTAACTCTGTATTCCATTTATAAATTTCATCCTGAGCTTCGTCATACAAAGCACGACCTTTTTCTATCTGGTATGCAACATCAATAGCTTGGCCAAGTTTTCCTTCTTTGGCTAAAGCTCTAGCTTCTGCTAATAATGGCGAATCTTCAATAATTTGTACTCGTTTATTCCACTCAGCTATTAGGGTTTGAGCTTCTATTCTCAGTGGACGCTCCAAAGCAACATAACTAGCTTGTTTAATCGCCATATTATAGCTATCAACTGTCTCTTGTTTAGCTAATTGTTTAGCTAAAGCCACATAAGGTCGGTCTTCTATTTTGAGTAGATCTTTGCGCCATTTAGCAATCAAGGTTTGAGCCTGAATTCGCTTTGGTTGTTTCTGGCCAACCATTTGCGCTTGGTTTATGGCCAGTTGTAATGTTGCTGGTTGACCAACACTGGCGATCGCGTTGGCTAGCTGAATATGAGTTAAATTGTCTAATTGTTGTTGGAGTTGCTTAATTTGAGTTTGAGCTTGTTGATAGTATGGACTATCAGAAGTAATCTGATCTGCTGCTGCTTTTCCTTCCATCAAAGCTACCATATTTGCAATTTGAGACCCTCCCATAGACTTATTCCAAGTTGCTGCTTGAGCATGACCTAGTAATATTAAGTCTTCAGCTTCTTTTTTCAGTTTATGTCCTGAAGGAATATATTCAATAGCTCTTATTGCCCCTTTTAAATCTTGTGCTTCTATACGTTCGGTAGCAATTTTGATTAAACTACGACCCCACTTTTGCATATCTTTATCAGCTTTTTCTCGAATGTAGAGATTAGGGTCTATTTTGTTAGCTAAAGCGATCGCTTCTCCATACTCATCTACTGTTTCTCTATATATCAAATAACGAGCATCTTTAAGAATTTGCCAAGCTTTTTTTTCTAATACAATGCGCTCTAATAATTCTCTATATTTAGTAGTTTGCCAGTGAACATTATCTAACTTTGACATAGCTAGAGAGTAATTAGAAGCTTTATTCCAACTCATAGCCTTTATAGCTTCTGTAGCTTTATCATAGAAAGATTGACCTTCTGCCCATTGTTTCTTCCAATCTGCTACTGCTTCTTCTACTCTGCTGTAAACTGGACTATCCTTGGGAATTTTAGCTACTGTATCTAGAGCGCCCTGTAAATCACCCTCTCTAATCTTTTGATTAGCCACAGAGATAATTAACTTTGTCCATTCTCCTGTCATTTGTTGACCTAGTTGATAGAGGGGGTGTTCTTCTGGCCAACTTTCTACTAAAGTTAAGGCTTTTTCCAACTCTTCTAGGTTTCGTGACTCAGCAGCTTTGTTGGCACAGTAAAGTCGCTTTCCATCTGCTGATAATGCAGAAATTTGTTCACAGTTAGGTTGGGGAGGGTTAACCAATAACCACATAAGTGCTGCACCACCTGTAATTCCAAAGCTAGCTGCAATGCTCCACCAAATTAGTTGCCATCCCCAATAATTTTTCTGGCCTTTTTTTGGTTGAGTTTCTGTTGATTTTTGGAAATTTTTTTCTGGTTCAACTTCTGAGCTATTGTTTTCCTCTTGCTCTAAAGGTTGTGAGGTAGTATTTACTATTTCTGTTTTGACTACGGAACTACTACTGTAACCGTTTGCTCCATTTATAGAGGTTTTATTGGAACTTACCTCCAAGTTTTTTGGTTGTGAATTTTCTAATGACATAACAAAATTTACTCTGCTAATGGTAATAATTTTTCAGTAAGTGAGGATAATTTCCTGAACTAATTTTTTTGCGTTTTCCATCACCCAGAATGTTTTTAATACCTCCGAAGGAAAATTTCAACTTGGGTTTTTGCTCAAGCATGACGAGGGAGGTTTAGATATTAAGGATTTGCTAGTTTAAGTTAAAACTATCTACTATAGCAAATTTACCTATATTTTATAAAGTCATTTTTTTGACTATTGAATAATCTTAAAAGAATTCAGTTAAATTTTTTTCAGCCAAAACTATCGGGATTTTTTTTGTTCTACTATGGTAGATGTTTATTATAAATTATGCTTAATTGTGTAACTGATGAGATTTATAGATAATCCTGTTATACTATTTGGTAAAAAAACTATTTATCTCTAATTTTTTACCGTTATTGTACCGAATATTGGCATAACTGACCATAAAATTCTATATGATAGTCAGTAATTTTGATTAGGTGTTTGTGTTTCAATTTTCTCCAGCAAATCTGAGAGTAATTGTACATAAACATCCATAATTTGTCTTTGATATAAGCAGTTTATATGAAAGTGGGGGTCATTTCAGTTATCCTCCTGCGGACGAACTACGTTTTTTCGTATAGGGAATGATCCGCATTTCCTGACGGAATGCTCCGCTTTCCATGTCGGCGACAGCCGAAAACAGTAGCTCTAGCTGAAACCGTAGCCAAGAAAATCCGAAATTTCCTTTTTTATCTCCTTTCCAGGGGGAGGCTATTAACCTTATTTCTTGGTAACTTAGTATTGCCATATAAGTTACCATTAGCAGGTTCAATAAATTCAATAATTCATAATAAAGGTTCTAGGGATAATACTCTCTAACTTAATACCAATTCACCCTAAAGATGTATTTTCAGTTATTAGTTATCAGTTGTCACAAATAGTTTGAAATTACTGTAGCGTCAAAGTTTTCCATCCATAAAATATTATCAAATTTTTGTTTTTAAATTTTAAATTTTGAATTCTGTGAAAAGGTACTAAGTTGCTTACTAATCCAATATTCTTAAAATAGAAAGAAATTTATCAAACACGATTGGGTAATTTACCCCGTCTTTTAAGGGAAAATGTTTTGGGAGGGTTGCTCAAACATACCCGCTACAAAAACAACTTCTGACTTCTGACTTCGTTAAAATTATCTATAGCTAGAATGACAATTACGATCGCCCTCAATACCGAACATATCCATAACTTAGATTTATCCCCGGCTGAAAGTGTAATTTCTCCAATACTAAATGAAGGAGCGATCGCCTCTTCTGAACAGCAGCTAAATTTTGCCATTAATTATCAACAAGACCCCCAAGATCCAAGGGAACTTTCAGAAATTCCAGAAGTGCGTTTATGGTTTATCCGTTTAGATAGTCGTTATCCCTGGCTGCCATTTTTGCTCAACTGGAAGGATGGAGAGCTGTCTCGTTATACTGCAATGCTTGTACCCCACCAATTTCATCGGAGTGAAGGTATCCAATATAATCCAGAAGCATTAGAAATATTTCTGATGCACAAAATTTTTGTTTTGAGAGACTGGTTAAATAAACAAAATATTTCTAGTAAATCCAGATTAATGTCTATGTCTCAAATGTTGGGGTATGATTTGACAGAGGAATTTTTAGAATTTAGAATTTAGAATTTAGAATTTACACAGAGACAAAATATATAGCGTTCAAAACTATAACGTTATAGTTTTTTAACTCTATATATAGTAGATTTGCTTAAGTCCTGTAAATTTTTGTAGTAAAAAAAAATAGAGAAACCGAGTTTATATGAAATGCCTAATCATAGTAACATCTATCTCCCATAAACCCGGTTTCTGATGTAGAGGCGACTCGCGTTGTGGCTTTTGCCGACGTGAATGGACTAGCATTTCGCAGGAAATAGCCCTTTTAAAGCAGGCAGATTTAATATATGAGGGAATAGGGAGTAGAGAAAAGAATTTTTAGAATTTAGAATTTACCCAGAGACAAGATATATAGTGTTCAAAACTATAACGTTATAGTTTTTTAACTCTATATATAGTAGATTTGCTTAAGTCCTGTAAATTTTTGTAGTAAAAAAAAATAGAGAAACCGAGTTTATATGAAATGCCTAATTATAGTAACATCTACCTTCCATAAACCCGGTTTCTGATGTAGAGGCGATTCGCGTTTGCGCAGCATTCCGCAGGAAATCGCCTCTCCAAAGCAAGCAGATTTAATATATGAGGGAATAGGGACTAGAGAATATTTCTCCTTATTACTGAGAACTTGCTGATTAAATCTCAAACTATTAACAATAGAGGTTTTAGGCTTTTTGGGGCATTGAAAAAGTTCAGGGGTTTTAAGTTTAAAACGCTCAAAAAGTTAGGATTTTTGGCAATAGTTGGGCAAAAAAAATTACTCCGCTACTCCCCTACTCCCCTACTCCCCTACTCTCTAGTTCAACTTTCTCCACCCCAAATTTTCTGTAAGACTTCCTGGGGTGAAATATCTGCCATTTTCCCAGTAGGAGATTTAATCGCAACTACCCGATCGCTCTTAGGTAATAATTTTTCTGGTTCAGTTGGACCAAACAGAGCAATAGTATATGTCCCAACAGCAACTGCTAAGTGCATTGGGGCACTATCAGTACATATCATTAAATTAGCTCCAGCAATCATAGCAGCTAATTTACCTACATCTCTAGGAGTAACTACTTTTATATCTGGAGAAGATTCTTTAATTTGATTAACCCATGGTGCATCTTCAGGGCCTTTTACGATTACTACTGGTAAGTTAGGTTGTTTCTGTTGCAGTTCTGAAATAATCTCCTGCCAGTAATTAGTAGGATAAATTTTATCAATACCTTTAACCTGAGCTAGTTGACTAGAACCACCATGAATCAGAATATAGCCACTTTCTGCAACTTCTAATCTTTGCTGTTCAGCTTCGGCCTCATCAATATCTGTTTTGGGGACATTAATTGATATTCCCTTGAAAGGGGTGGTAATGTCCATCCCCTGCAACAAGTCATGGTACATCTGAGCAGCATATTGTTCAGTTTTTAGGGGTATAGGGTCAGAGAGAAATATTGCCCCATTACCTGCATAACCCACCCGTTTAGGAATTCCTGTTAACCATAACAATAGGCCAACTGTCCAACGTTGTCCCAGGGAAATTACCGCTTCATATTCGCGATCGCGCATAATACCCAACAAATTTCCCCAGTCGGCAAGACTATTGGCATCTTTAAAGTCGTAGGTTAGGACATCCCGGACGGACTTGGAAACTCGGTATGCACCCTTAGAACGAGGTTCTACAATTACGTCAATTTGAGATTCTGGATAGGATTGTTTAAGGTCATCCAGAGTAGGAAAGAATAAAATTTGGTCGCCTATTCCACCAGGGACAAGGGCAAGTATTCTCATGTTTAAGGAATTAAAGTTAATTATCAGTTCAATTTTAAGTAGAGTATATAGCTAGATTTAATTATTTATAGGAAAGCTTTAACACAAAATGTATTTATTAATTCCTGCTGCTGGTATGGGGCGACGGATGGGAAGTTCTCGAAATAAGCTTTTGTTGACTCTTTTGGGTAAGTCTTTATTGAGTTGGACTCTTGAAGCTGCTGTAAAATCTCATCATATTATTTGGATTGGTATTATTGGACAAACTGTTGATTTTCCAGATTTTCAAAAAAGTATTTCGGATTTGTCTACTGACAAGAATATAGAGTTAATTGAGGGAGGGGAAACTCGTCAGGAGTCTGTTTATAAAGGTTTACAGGCTTTGCCATCGGCAGCGGAACAAGTATTAATTCACGATGGGGCGAGGTGTTTGGCGACTCCTGAACTTTTGGATAGATGTGCGGAGGAGATTCTGAAGTGTCCTGGTTTAATTGCTGCTGTGAGAGTTAAGGACACAATTAAGGTGGTCGATCCATCTGGTTTAATTCAGGATACACCAGACCGTCGCAATTTGTGGGCTGCTCAGACACCCCAGGGGTTTGAGGTGAATTTGTTGAAGGAATGCCATGAGAAGGGGCGTGAGTTAGGTTGGGAGGTTACTGATGATGCTGCTTTATTTGAAAAATGTGATTTACCTGTGAAAATTGTGGAGGGAGAGGAGACTAATTTAAAGGTGACAACTCCTGTGGATTTAAAAGTAGCAGAATTTATTTTGATGGAAGCATTCAAAAATTAATTATTAATTATTAATTATTAATTCTTAATTATTAATTATTAATTATTAATTATTAATTATTACCTCTTCTTATAATTCTTATAAAGAAGAGGATTGCCTAAAAGGAATTTTTTCTCTTCTCTTATACCAATTCTCATGCATTAATGCTATACTTGAGTGACACTTCAGTTATCAAGTAATTAACACAGATAAAATAAATTATTACCTAATTATTAGTCAGTTAATGTTCATTATTCTTCTGTGTACGGACGCCCTTATGCAACGTCCCTACCCCCCACCTCCCACACTCCCGTACGGACGGCCTTATGCAACGTCCCTACCCAAACCTAATCAAATATAGCAAGGTTTTTGAGAAATGGTATTAGTCGATTGGATTATGGCTAGGTTTACTCAGCATCTCATCCTACGGACTGCTCCACATTTCCTGACGGAATGCTACGCAAACATGTCGCGCAGCAAAACGACCGCTTTTATCCATGAATGGACAGGCTTTATACCTGAATTTTTCAGTAAAGAAGTAGGAAATAGAGAGTGGGAAGTAGGGAAAAGATTTTGGTCTGGCAATACAGGAAAGCTTAGATGTGAGGTACAAAATTCTAGGTTTTAGGGAACACTTAACTGGGAATAGGTATGGAGGGAATAGGGAATAAAAAAGAAATTAAAGAGCTTGTGTACCTCATAAGCTTGAGAAACGCTATAAATGGTAATTTAGAACCAATGAATGATTACCTCAAAGATATTTTTAAATTAATAGAAGTTTATCAACAAGAATATCCTAATCCTGTCGGAAAAGTTCAAAATGAAATAGATGAAATTGAATTAGATTATCTCCGTGGAGATATACAAAAGTTGATTTATTCTATGTAATAAGGGGCAACTCGTCTCCAGGAAATTAGTAGAAGTTTAACAACTTTTTCTAGGGATGATTTGAATAATAAAATTGCTTATCATATTCATCAAGGATTAGAAAGCACAATAATGATTCTTAAACATCGCCTTAAAGCAAATTCAGATAGACCTGAAATAAAAATTATTAAAGAATATAATCAAATCCCTACAATAGAATGCTATCCCGGACAACTTAATCAAGTATTTATGAATCTACTTGCTAATGCAATTGATGCTTTAAAAGAAAGTCCTTGATTACTTTCTTTTGAAGAGATTGCTCAAAAAAATAATTTAATTCAAATTACGACAGAAGCGAATGAGAATAATATAATTATCAAAATTGCCGATAATGGAATTGGAATATCTCAAGAAAATTTAGAACGAATATTTGACTATTTATTCACGACTAAACCAGTTGGAAAAGGTAGGGGTTTAGGTTTATCTATTTGTCGGCAAATTATTGAAGATAAACATCATGGAAAATTACTCTGTCATTCAGAGATAGGGAAAGGAAGTACATTGATAATCGAAATACCCAATTAATCAATCATGGGACTTTTGCTATACTTAACCATTGGAAAATTCTCCAGATACAAGGATAATAAATTGTTCAGGAATTCCTCAATTTATAAGCAGGCAATAGGGAATTATACCAAGAGATGGCAAAAAAATTTTTTGTAAGTTTTTCAGGGATGAAGTCTAGATTAATTGTGAACTCTACAAATTTTACATATAGAATTATAATTTTTATTCGGTGAAAATAATAACTATATTTCTACTATTGTAACTGACAGCTGAATGCTGACTACAAAAGAGGTTAAAGTTTCCAAGATTGATGACAAGTCCAAGAGTTATTGGGATGGCGTTCATATAATCTTAATTCCCATGATACTTCTGCTTGAGGATTGATAATTTTTTTTGCTATTTTGGCGAGAATTTGTTGTTGTTCTAATGGGAATTTGTAGGCTAAACTGAGATGTAAATTATTTTTGAGGCGTAACTGATTAGTACGAGTTGGTGAGTTAGCAATATTAGCAAAGTTAGCTATAAGTTTTTCTATCCAAATTGATTCTATTTTGAGATAATGAAAATCTGCTTTTAACTCCATATCGACAACAATAATGGGTTGACTTGGGCGGGTTGGTAAACCATTTTTGAAAGCATTCTCTAAAGCTTGAATATAAATTGGAACGGCAGTTAATTGATCCTGAAAAAAACCTGTCAAGGTACAGTGAGGCATATATTTATGAGCAGCATTTTCACCACATTCTGTACAAGTAGTAGTGAAATATTTCTCTAGTTGATTATTAAGTTGACCGACTGGACAAGCGTATACAATAAATTCTCTTAGCATTTAATTATTGGTTTATAGATTTGAGGATTTATTCTAGGTTTAATTTATGTTATATTCTGAGAATAAGGAAGAATAAAGAAGGAATAAGGAAGAAGGAATAAGGTGAAAATTGATTTAATCTCAAATACATAACTTCTCTGTTTAGAGGGAACTTTATGTGAAGAAAAATCTTGATCAAGTCTA
>NZ_JBNHEQ010000151.1:0-6114 GCF_050016015.1 Dapis hubbardiae BLCC-M172 | reverse complement strand
TAACTTCTCTGTTTAGAGGGAACTTTATGTGAAGAAAAATCTTGATCAAGTCTAGTCTGAAAGTAAGAAGAAAGAAGGAAGAAGGAAGAAGGTGAAAATTGATTTAATCTCAAATAAATAACTTCTCTGTTTAGAGGGAACTTTATGTGAAGAAAAATCTTGATCAAGTCTAGCCTTAAAGGAAGAAGAAAGAAGGAATAAGGAAGAAGGAAGAAGGTAAAAATTGATTTAATAGCAAATACATAACTTCTCTGTTTAGAGGGAAATTTATGTGAAGAAAAATCTTGATCAAGTCTAGCCTTAAAGGAAGAAGAAAAAAGGCAAAAATTGATTTAATCTCAAATAAATAACTTCTCTGTTTAGAGGGAACTTTATGTGAAGAAAAATCTTGATCAAGTCTAGTCTGAAAGTAAGAAGAAAGAAGGAAGAAGGAAGAAGGTGAAAATTGATTTAATCTCAAATAAATAACTTCTCTGTTTAGAGGGAACTTTATGTGAAGAAAAATCTTGATCAAGTCTAGTCTGAAAGTAAGAAGAAAGAAGGAAGAAGGAAGAAGGCAAAAATTGATTTAATCTCAAATACATAACTTCTCTGTTTAGAGCGAACTTTGTGTTAAGAAAAATCTTGATCAAGTCTAGTCCTAAAAGTAGGGTCTTATTGCTAAAAGCTGATAGCTAATAGCTTATTTCCAACTGAATTATAAATCTGATTCATCAGATTTTATTTCAGAATCACCAGATGGAGGATTTTGTAAATATCGCTTGACTAAAGCTAGAACTTTTTTCGCTTCAACAGGTTTAGTTAAATACCCTGTAGCTCCCACCATTTTTGCTCGAACTCTATCTACAACTCCATCATTTCCAGTTAATATAACTATTGGTGTATTCTCAAACATAGGCACTCTTCGCAGTTGAGTACAAATTTCATAACCATTAGCAATTGGCATCATTAAATCTAAGAAAATTAGATCGGGTTTAGCTTCAATAATCATGACTAATGCTTTAATAGAATCCTGAATTCCGAGAAATTTATAACCCCCCTTCTTCATAATTTTCTCTAAGAGATAACACATCTCTTTACTATCATCTACACAAGCAATTAATGCTTGAGGTTTATTAGGAGATGTTTCTGTATCAACATCTGACTCTAATCCAGGACTTCCTTCTAAACGTTTTTTATCTGGAACTTCCTGTAACTCAATTAATTTATTCTTAATATAAGGCATTAAAAATAAAGTTAACTGGCGCAAATCTTTGTTTACCAAAGCAGCAGTTTCTCGCAATGAGTGTTTGCCATCAACTAACTTCGTAATTGTATTGTAAGAGTTATTTTTTGCAACTTTTTGTAACTGTTTATCCTTTATAATTACAGGAACTAAATTAGGAGAATATGCAGCTAAATTTGACTTTTGCCACTCCAGCCATAACTTATTAATAGGAGGAAGAATAGTTTCTACTGGAATTACTGTAGACATGAGGATTAAAGATTTGTCTAATCCTGAATCAGATAAATTATAGGTTAATTCTTGTGCCGATTGTTCCTGTAGAATATCAAATAAAACTTCTTTTAAATTTGCGAACACTACTGCTTTTACTTGAGGGGTAGTTAATGATTTTCGTCTTGATAAAACAGACATAATATGATAGTAATAACAAATAGCATAATTTCCTTCTCGGAACTTAATTTTGTCTAGAGAAATATTAGAACAAAATTGATGCCATATTTTGTGAAATCGCCGATTATAATGTGCCCCCCCCATAGCCCAAGCCAGACGACCTATACAGAAAAATAGTGTCCAACTTTGGCGTTCGCTTTTTACTTCTAACTTGCCTGTAAATTGATCGGGTAGCTCATTGAGGACTAAGTTAAAAAGTTTATTTTTGCTATTTTCATTATTGTTCATTTTTTTATACCAATTGCATACAAAATCAGGAATTAGAGGGAATAAAATTTAAAACTATACAAATAATATTTATGGTTATTTGGGCATTTACTTTATTTTCAAGTAAGTTCTTAAGAGCGACGTCTTTAAAGCAAGATAACACCCGATTTTTTGCCAATTAATTTTCTTGTTATAGAAAAAATATCAGAATTATTTTTACAACTAGAATTCAAGCATTCAAAAAAAAATAAGTAAATCAATGAGTTTATCTATCTATAATTATCTATATAATTCCCAACTTCCTGTTTTACACTAAAAAAAATGAATGTTAAACAATATGAATAAAATAATTTTAGAACTATCTAAATTAACTTTACCATAAGTCCTACTTAACCGAAATTAACTTACTTGGCCACAGGTTGAACTTGAGAAATTTGAGAAAGGCAAAATGGTAAAAAATACCTGTTGAGAGTATAAACTCTTAGATTTTTAAAGAAGGTTTTAGGTAGTAGGTTTCAGGTTCAATTGTGTTGTGGGTAATAAAAAATCTAACTCTCTAACCCTCTTCCCCTATCTGACATGGGAAGTAGGATTGGCGACCCACAGAAGGCGCGAAGTCAGGGATTATTTTTGACTTTTGATTTTTGATTGTCAGATGTGCGTCTTACATTCTGTTTCCTTACGGATTCCGCAGGAAACGGAAACCTCAGAATTACGCACTCAATGCATGACTTGCGTATCGGAGCATAGCAAGAATTATATTAAATGGCCAAAATATGTAGTCTTTAAATAACTGTTTTATCTCAAACCTAGAACTTGTATTGAATGAGGAGGTCTTCCACGGTGAAAAATTCCTATTTTTACTTTAGCTATTTGACTGTTATGGCTATTGTCATTTCGGCCATACCCAACGTTGTAATTATTTCCAATGTATTGGCCCAAAATCCTGCCCCAGAGATGGAAAATTCCTCTGAATCTTCTGCCCCTAAGACCAAGGCAAATAAATTGTTTGAAACAGGTGTGGAACAATTTCGCAGAGGAGCATTTGATGAAGCTTTAGAAACTTACGAACAAGTTTTGACAATTCGTAAGGAATTAGGAGACCAAGGGGGAATTGCTCAAACTCTTAACAATATTGGGGATGTCTATATTAACCAAAGGGAATATTCAGAAGCTTTAGATGTTTTGCAGAAAGCTTTAACTATTCGTCGCCAGATAAACGATCGCTCTGGTGTCGCAGAAACTTTAAACCTTATTGGTTTTGTTTATCAGCGACAGCGGGAGTTTTCCCAAGCTTTAAATTTGCATCAAGAAGCTTTAGATATTTCTCAAGCGGTTAGCGATCGCTCCAAAGAAGGAGAGTCATTACATAATATTGGTGCGGTTAAAGCAAGTCAGAGACAACTTGACCAAGCGCTGGAATTTTACCAAGAAGCACTTATTATCCGGGAAGAAGTAGGCGATCGCCGTGACGTTGGTCGAACCCTCAACAATATGGGAGTAGTTTACTTTAATCAAGGCAATTATGACAAAGCTTTGGAAAAATATCAAAAAGCTTTAAGTGTGCGTCGAGAAATTAATGATAGTGCTGGAGTTGGGAGGTTATTAAATAATATTGCTTTTGTTTATCGAGAAAAGGGTGAAAATTCTGAAGCTCTCAAATATTTTAAGCAAGCAGTTGCCATGTTAGAAAGTGTTGGAGACCAAAGAAGTGTCGGACGAATTTATGGTTTTATGGGCGCACTTTATCAAAAAGAAGGAGAAGAAAGTCAAGCATTAGCAGCTTATGAAAAAGGTTTAGAAGCTGCTAAAGTTGCAGAGGATAAACCTGGGCAATTAGAAGCTTTAAATTATTTGGGTGATGCCTATTATGAAGTTGGAGAAAATGACAAAGCAAAATCAAGTTATGAAGCAGCTTTAGTATTTTACAAAGAAGCAGAAGACAGTGCTGCTGAAGGTAAAACAATGGTTGGTTTGGGAAAAGTTTATGACAGCTTAGGAGAAAACCAGAAAGCCAAACAAATTTTACTAAAATCTTTACCGATAAATAAGAAAGTAGGAGATAAGTCAGTTATTGCTGCTAATATGAATGCTTTGGGAGAAGTTTATTATAGTTCTGGAGATTATTCGATTGCTCTAAATTATCACAAACTTGCTTTAGATAATTTGCCAAATAAAGAGGATAAAAATTCTGTAGCTATAGCTTATCAAGGAATGGGAGATTCTTTATTTCAACTGAAACAATATCCTCAAGCTTTAGAAAATTTAGAGCAAGCATTAGTCATATATCAAGAAAGTGAAAAAACCGCTAAGGCTGGTCGAATTTATGGACAGTTAGGCACAATATTAGTCGCCCAAGAAAAACCAGAGTTAGCAGTAGTTTTTTATAAACAAGCGATTAATATCAATGAAACTCTGCGGAGTCAGGAAAGTCAGAAAAGTCTATTAGAAAATACTGAAACAGTTTATCGGAATTTAGTAGATTTACTATTACAACAAGAACGTATTTTTGAAGCTCAACAGGTTTTAGATTTGCTGAAAATTCAAGAATTAGATAATTATCTAGGCAATGTAACAGGTAATGAAATAACAGTAACCGGAGTAAAATTGCTAGCTGCTGAAGAAAAAATTCTAGCTGAAGAAACAAAAGATATTTTAGAGCGGGAAATCGATAAAAATAATCTCAAAGCTGATTTTTCACAGTTTCCAAATATGCAAGAAAAATTGCAAAAGTTACCCGGAACAGTTTTATTTTATCCCTTGATTTTGCCAGACAAATTAGAATTAATATTAATCACAGCAGAGGGAGAAACAATACATGAAACTGTAGAGGTAAAAGCAGAAGAAATTGAACGGGCGATCGCTGACTTCCGAGGTACAATTTCTAATGCTGTTGGAGATGTGAAAAACTCGGCAGAAAAACTCTATGGTTGGTTAATCAAACCAATAGAAGATGAGTTAACTAAAGCAAATATTAATACAATTATTTATGCGCCAGATAAGCAACTTCGCTATCTTCCTTTAACAGCACTTTATGATGGAGAAAAATGGTTAGTAGAACGTTTTGCTGTAAATAATATTATTGCAGCTAGTCTGACAAATTTTGAGACTCAACCCAAAAATCAACCCCGTCTATTAGCAGCAGCTTTAACCGAAGGTAAATATCAAGTTCAGATAGGAAGTCGCCAAGTTCAGTTAAGACCAACAACAGGCAAATTAGTCGAAAATTTAGCAGAAACAATTCCCGGTACTCGCCAACTTATTAACAGTGAATTTAGTTCAAAAACAACAATTAATGATTTTAATAACTACAATATTGTGCATTTAGATACCCCCGTTGCCTTGTTAACAGAAAAAGAAGGAAATGGCAAACCAGAAGATTCTTTTATCTTATTTGGAGATGGCGATCGTATTACTCTGCGCGATATGGAAAATTGGTCATTTGAAATAGATTTGGTAGTATTAAGTGCTGCCGAAACTAATATTAGTGGGCGGATGGGTAATGGGGAAGAAATAGTTGGTTTGGGTTATCAAATGCAAAATGCTGGAGTAGAAACAGTAATAACTTCTTTATGGCGAGTTAACGATAATTCAGACCAATTAATGAATACTTTTTACACAGTTTTGCAAGAAGGAAAAAGTCAAGCAGAAGCATTACGCGCTGCTCAAATAAATATGATTACTGGGAAGGATAAAGAAGGGAGTAATCCTTATTATTGGGCATCATTTATATTAATGGGAAATGGATTTTAAGCAGTAATTTCAGTTAGCCTCCTGCGGAGGAACTGCGTTTTATCCTGACGGACTGCTCCGCAAATATGTCGGGCAGCGAAACAGTTAGCCTCCTCTAGAAAAAATATTTATAGCGGTTTTCACAAAGGTAGATTACAAAACTTCTTGCTTCTTCCTTCTTCCTTCTTCCTTTAAAGCAAATCTCTGTACTCTAAAAAACATGAAAACTGCTATAACTAATAACTGATTAAAAAGCGGGGTTCTAGCTATTTCATTCTAGAATTAAGTTAAGATTTTACTAGCTTTTACAGATTGGTTGATATCACCTTTAATTTCATAAATTAGAACCAAATATCCCTGGTTTTTGCTAGATAAAAATTGACTTATAACTTCAGTGAAATAATATTAATCACTTGACTCGAAGAAGAAAAGATAAAAGCTCAAATTCAATAATTGATAATTGATAATGGATAATTGATAATTACCTCTGGTTAAAACCG
>NZ_JBNHEQ010000150.1:0-13420 GCF_050016015.1 Dapis hubbardiae BLCC-M172 | reverse complement strand
TTCTTCCTTCTTCCTTCTTCCTTCTTCCTTCTTCCTTCTTCCTTCTTCCTTCCTTAGTTCCTTAGTTCCTTAGTTCCTTAATCATGTTTCTGGATTTGTAATTTCTCCCATAAACAAAATAGTACCAGAATCATTATCTCTAATGGCAAAAAAGAAAGGACGGTCAACTAACATATTAACCACTATTTCTGCACTTCTCGTTCCCATTTTTACACTGCTAGTAGCTGCTGCTTCTGTTCCTTTTTCATTAACTTCAACAAATGTTTTATGTTTAACTTCATCAATATATAACTCTGGTGGAGTAGGACCTATTCCAGAAAAATCTGCCGACCTTTTGTCAAAAGCTATTTCCATTCCTAAAGATTTCAATACATTATTGAGGGTAACTTCATATTCAGTTTTAAACTTTGGCAAACCTAAATTAACTTTATGGTAGTCAAACATTAGCATCCAATTTTCCCAGTTTTTATCATTTAAAATTTCATAAAAGTTTTCTAATCCGACTTGTTCCCTGGGGAGAAATATATACATACTTACACGACCTTCTCCATAAGGTAAGCTAACTGCTTGAAAATCTTCATCTTCGTAATATAAATGTCGAGATGATTGAAACATAATTGGATGTTTTTTTTGTCTGCCATTAGGTAGATTAAAAGGCAGTTCTTTAGTAGAATTTTCAGAAAATTCTGACTCCCAATTAGCCTGAAAATAAATCGCATTTAACAAAACCATGACCGCCTCTGGTTCTAATTTATCAATAATTTTATCAATTTTTCCCTGGGTACAATCCTTGACCCAATTATTGATAATGTCTAGTGTTTGAGGATTATCAAAGTCAATTTCACTGACTTTGCTCTGATAGAAATATTTATTTCTTTGCAGGAAATTTGGCTCGAAAGACATTCCTTTTTTCGCCCAAATTGAGTTAGCAATATCTAATTTAATCTCAGAATTTAAACTATTTAATAAATTGCCTAACTGTCGATTTGCCTGATTAACTTCCTCTAAACTCATTCCCTGAAAATTGAGAGTTTTAGCCATCGCTGCTTGAGTTTTTCCACTCGCACCATTGTAGGTCATTGATAGAGCGATCGCTATACTACTTGGTGATATAAATATATTTTCATTTGACTGAGATTTATGAATTTCTGAAAATAGTTGAAAACCAAATCTATTATTAGCAGAAACTAATTTCATACTCATATCCATGTATCCTGTTTGAGCTAACTTATTCTGGCTCTGATTTGTATAATTATCGGTATAATTTGCCTGATTTTTTAACTTGATTGCAGTCCCAGGTAAATGATACACTCCAAGAATTACAATTAAAGCAATTGTCCCTAGAGACATTTTTGCCGAAATAGCATAATATTTATTTATCAGTTCTTTAAACATTTTATTACCTCAATGGAGTGAATAAATAACAATGACAATCGATTTAATTTTCAACGGTGCTAATTTATTTGTATTACCATTTTGGGCATTAATAATATTTTTGCCTAACTGGAAAGTGACTCGCAAAGTTATGGAATCTTTTATTCCTTTTATATTATTAGTAGTCGTTTATCTTTACTTACTTATTAGTAGTATTACCCCTGAATCTGCTGCGGCTTTATCAAATCCTACTCTGTCAGATATTGCTAAATTCTTTGGAGAAGAATCAGCAGCAGCAACAGGATGGATTCATTTTTTAGTGATGGATTTGTTTGTTGGTCGTTGGATTTATTGGGAAGGACAGCGCACTGGTGTTTGGACTGTCCACTCAATAATTTTTTGTTTATTTGCCGGACCTTTTGGCTTATTATCTCATATTTTAACCTCTTTTATAAGTCAAAAATTCTTCAGTAATTCTACGGAAAATACAACTTCAACACCTACTGTAGAAGGAGTACAAAATTAAGATAGTTGATTGAAAACCCTTTTAAATTTATAGGTTCTTAATCAAAATTCAGTAGTTTCTCAGATACTACTAATATTGTGAGGATTAAATAATTATTAGAAGGTTGTAGAACTGATTTATCAGGTCAATATGAAAAGAGCTGCTAGTTATTCTGTTATTGCTTGGGGGGATGGGAAATTCATTAATTGATAATTGATAATGGGTAATTGATAATTACCTCTGGTTAAAACCGTTAAGGAATTGAATATTCCGAAATTCAATATCACTTTTTTTCCCTATCCAAAGGGAGGCTTTAAGGCGGGAATTATTTAATTATTAATAATTAATTATTAATAATTCGGTAATTATTTAAGTTTCTCCAATTAATTACCTCCCATGTAAACCATTCTCAAAAACTTCTCAACCCGTATCTTGATTAGGGGAGTAGGGTTGGAGGTATGGACGTTGTATGCAACGTCCATACGGGAGTGGTAAACATGACAGTAATTAATACGAACTGGGGTGCTAATTATCAAAAAAAGTTATTCTGTCCGTGTTAATTACTTAATAATTGAAGTAGCATCTAAGTCTAGCATTAATGCAGACTAATTCGTATAAGTATTCAACTATT
This sequence comes from Dapis hubbardiae BLCC-M172, assembly GCF_050016015.1. Lineage (NCBI taxonomy): Bacteria > Bacillati > Cyanobacteriota > Cyanophyceae > Oscillatoriales > Microcoleaceae > Dapis > Dapis hubbardiae. Next base: position 10,910 of record NZ_JBNHEQ010000150.1, on the reverse strand, counting down.
AGCTGTCAGTTTTGAGCTTTTTAATAAATGAAGCAAGTATTCGCTTAACTTCGACTCAACCCATACAATTCTGTGGCGATAAATTTCGGCAATTAAGAATTAATGGCGTTGCTGAATCTAAGGTATGAAAATAAAAAATTAACAATCTCAAATAGTTGTTATTCAAGGGAACAGGGAACAGGGAACAAGTAAGATTTTTTTACGAAAAAAGCAGGAAAAATGATTTTTTTTGGTGACTTTTTCTTTCTTTAGCTGATATAACTAAAAGGTTTATTTATTTTCCGGAGATGTCTAAATAATACCCACGCATCTGCAACCCCGAATTAATAATTATCTCTCCCTTTTAGGAAGAGGATTGAAGCTCAAGGCAAAAAATATTTTTTTACCCTTGAAAGGGTCGGCTTTAAACCTGAATTATTTAATTATTAATTATTCGGTAATTACTTGGTTATTTTACCGATAAGTTAAAAAAAACTGTTTATTTGTTTGACTTTCTTCCTTTTTTATTCTTGTTTCTTCCTTCTTACTTTTGACTATTAATATAGAGGTAAAATCATGGCATTTCAATATGATATTGTAATTATTGGTGGTGGTTCTGGAGGTTTAGTAGTAGCTTCTGCTGCTGCTCAACTTAAAGCAAAAGTAGCATTAGTAGAAAAAGATAAATTAGGTGGTGATTGTTTATGGTTTGGTTGTGTTCCTAGTAAGTCTTTTATTCATGCTTCTCGTGTTGCTTATCAAGTAAAAAATGCTTCTAAGTTTGGCATTTATACTCCACCTCCAGAAATCGAATTTGCTAAAGCAACTGGTCATGCTCAACAAGTAATAGCTAATATTCAACCCCATGATTCACCAGAAAGATTTAGAGGTTTGGGTGTTGAAGTTATTTTTGGGGAAGGTAAATTTATAGATAAGAAAACTTTTGAAGTAGATGGTCAACAATTAACTGCAAGAGCTTTTGTGATTTCGACAGGTTCTCGACCTGCAATTCCATCTGTGGAGGGATTAAATTCTGCTGGTTTCCTAACAAATGAAAAGGTATTTCATCTAAAAGAACGACCAGATTCTTTGGCAATAATTGGTGCTGGTCCAATAGGTTGTGAATTAGGTCAAGCTTTTTCTCGTCTTGGTAGTGATGTGACTATTATTTCTAGTAGAAGTCATATTTTACCAAAGGAAGAACCGGAAGCTGCTCTAGTTGTACAGGAACAATTTGAGTCAGAAGGAATTAATATTTTAAACGAAAGTAGAGGAGAAAAAGTCGAAGTTATAAATGGGAAAAAGCAAATAACAGCAGGTGGAAAAAATATTCTAGTTGATGAAATTTTAGTTGCTGGTGGTAGGTTGCCCAATGTCGAATCTTTGAATTTAGAAGCTGCTGGTGTAGAGGTAGGAAAACAAGGAATTATTGTTAATGAAAAGTTGCAAACTACTAATTCTAAAATTTATGCTTGTGGAGATGTAATTGGTGGTTATCAGTTTACTCATGTTGCTGGTTATGAAGCGGTTGTTGCTTTGACAAATGCGTTATTTTTTCCTATTAGTAAAGCTAATTATCGAGTTATTCCTTGGGCAACCTTTACTGACCCAGAATTGGCAAGAGTAGGATTAACAGAAGAGCAAGCAAGGAAACGTTATGGAGATGATGTTTATATATTGAAGCAACCTTTTTCTGGAGTAGACCGCGCTCAAGCTGAGGCAGCAACAAATGGTTTTGGTAAGATTATTACTACGGGTAATGGGGAAATTTTAGGAGCGCATTTAGTTGGTATTTCTGCTGGTGAATTAATTCATGAAATTGTTTTGGCAATGTCGAATAAATTGCCTGTTTCTGCTTTGACTGGAATTCATATTTATCCGACTTTATCTGAGGTAAATAGTAAAGCAGGTTTATTATTGAAAAAGCAGAAATATGCCAAGAATTTATCGCAGCAGAATATGTTAGAGAAATTCTTTAATTGGAGGCGTTCTTTTTAAAAGTTATCAGTTGTGTAAAACCTAACCCCCCGACCCCCTTCCCTGTAAGGGAAGGGGGGGGTTCTCCCCTCTCCTTGTAGGAGAGGGGCTGGGGGAGAGGTCTTCATTCACTCAAACTTACTCACAAAATAAATCTAGACACCCTAGTAGGGTTGATAAATAATAATTTTTATCTTGATATCAAATCCTATAAAATTTGTCTACTTCTTTTCTGTATTGAGGATATTTTTGTCGATAAATCTTATTATAAAATTATGAAAAAGCAAGAGCTGAAACAGTCTATTAGTGGATTGTTTCAACTAAAATAGTGCATTATATTTGTCATTGCGAACGACAGTGAAGCAATCTCCAGACACTTTTCTATTGCAACATTTAAGATGAAACAGTCCAGTAGTGACTGATAACTGTTAATTATTTGTTAGTTAAATGATTCAATTATCTTTATTGCTTGCCCAACTTTGATACGCTACGAACAAAAATAAAATTCCAAAGAGTAATATAAATATACCATATTCTCGAATTAAACTTTCTGAACTATCATCAATTTCTGCCGTTTCTAATCCTAATTTACGTTGCAAAGACTTCAAAATTCCATAAAGTCTCTGGGAAAGATTCATTAAAACAAATGGGATATACTTCATATTTGACCATAGATGCAAAAGACTCTTCAATCATAATAGTAGAAATATGAATAAATACTGAAGTTGGAAGAAGTAACTGGATGGTAGCTTTAGATAATAGAGAGATTGCTTCGGGTTTCGGAATTTTTGACTAAAAAAAAGGTCTCAAGTCTCCCCTTTTAAGGGGATAAAAAAAGAGAATATTCCTTATGTCAAGCCTCTGGGTTTAGCCAGAGGTACTGTTAACTGATAACTGATAACTGATAACTGATAACTGATAACTGAAATGACCCATAATTTTTAAGTATTAAGTATTCTCCTCGCAATGGCAACTTTTTTTCTGCCTCAAACGTGACAAGTATTTAGTCAAACTGTATAAAATTTCTAGTTGGGTAATACCAATTTGATCAATGTTTGCTACAAATAACTAGGGTACTTTTTAGGATTCAGGAGTCAGGATTCAGGACTCAGAATTAATAGCTTCGATGCTATTTCTTAGTTAATAATTTATCTTTTTTGTCAAAGGGACGTATCCTGTAAATTATTTTTATCCTGCTTACTATTCGTAACATTCTTTTTTCAAACTGGTATAACTACCTAGAATTTCCAACCCTACCCTTAAAGGTAAGGTATAATTGAAAATCAAACATAAAAATAAGTTAGTTGAACAATGCTCAAAATAGCCATTGAAGGTTTAGATTCTGTCCAAGTTGCTGAGGAAATTCTAGCAATTGAAGGTATTGAAGGTAGTTATGAAACTATTAATGAAGTTGAGCGAGAAGGAACTTTAGCAACTATTGCCACAATAGTTGGAATTGTAGGTGGTAGTTTAACAATTGCCGAGCAACTTCATAAGTTAAAAGGTAAATATCAAAAATCTCTCGAAGTTTCATCAATTCAACCTCGTATCGAGAAAGTTATGATTGTTTCTGGAGAAAAGCGACTGTTACTGAAAGATGCAACTGTAGAACAAATCAAACATATTCTAGAAAGTTGAGACAAGCTATGCAAATCCTCCACCTAGACCTTAAACTGATGGGAGATAATTATGCTCAATTCCGATACTTTTGGAATAACCCCAATAATTATCAATCCTGTCAGCTTCCTCTCACAGAAATTTCAGGTTTAATTGAAAAATCAGAAACACACTATTACACCAGACTGCCAGACGACTACGCCAAAACTGGTCAAAAACTTTATAACTGGTTGGATGGAAATAACCGTATTTTGCAAAGAGAATTAGATAAAAATCGACGGGAAGGAATTGTTTTAGCAATTTCTACTTCGGAAAGATTAGCTCATTTACCTTGGGAGTTGCTCCATGATGGTAAAGGATTTTTAGTTCAGCGTAAACCTGCTATTATTCCTGTTCGTTGGATGACAGATAGTCAACAACTTTCTTTTCAAAATCAACCTCATAACCGAGCATTAAATGTTGTGTTTATGGCAAGTTCCCCCCGCAATATGGGAGACCATTTTCCGGAACTTGATTTTGAAGCGGAGGAGGGAAATATTTTAGAAGCAACTAAGCGATCGCCTCTATATTTAGAAGTAGAAGAAAGTGGTTGTTTGACTGAGTTAGGTTATCTAGTGGAAAGTCAGGAAGAGAATTTTTTTGATGTTGTTCATCTCACAGGTCATGCAACATTTCGGAATGACAAACCTTGCTTTATTACCGAGACAGAATATGGAGAAGCAGAATATAGTAGTGCCGAAAATATTGCTACAGAATTACAATTTCAGCACCCGAAACTGATTTTTTTATCCGGTTGTCGGAGTGGATATTCACATCAGGAAAATATTCCCTCAATGGCAGAATTTTTATTAAGTGAAGGTGCAACAGCAGTTTTAGGATGGGGCGATCGGGTATTAGATACAGACGCAACAACAGCAGCAGCAAAATTATATCAGGGTTTGTCTTCTGGTAAGGGAGTAACCGAATCATTAGCCGAAACTTACCAGGAATTAATTAAGGTTAATGCTAGAGATTGGCATAAATTACGACTTTATGTGGCGGGTAGTTTACCGGGAGCGTTAGTAACTCCCTTGAGAAAACCAGGTCGCAAACCTGCACCCCGTTACCAGAAAACTATTGAATTTAGAGACCCAGAAGGTAAACTTAGGGTGGCGACTCGTCAAGATTTTGTGGGTCGTCGTCGTCAGTTACAAAATTGTCTCCGTGCTTTTAAATTAGATGATAAGTTGGGAGTATTAATTCATGGTATGGGAGGTTTGGGAAAAAGTACCATTGCTTCTCGACTTTGGGAACGTTTATCTGAATATGAAAAAGTTTTATGGTGGCGACAAATTGATAATTCTAATTTTGTGGAAAAATTGGCAGATAAATTGAGAGATGCTGACCTACGTTTTGCTTTAACAGATAATCAAGATGAACTTAAATATAGGTTGCGAGATTTGTTTGAAAATTTGATTGAAGCAGGAGAAAAACCTTTTCTTTTCCTCTTTGATGACTTTGAATGGAATCTCGAACCTCGTGAAGGTAGATATATTTTGAAACCTGAAGCGGCAGAAGTTTTAAATGCTTTGGTTTTTGCCATTCGAGAAGTAAGTGCGAGGGAAAAAATTATTATTACTTGTCGTTATAAGTTTCAAAATGATGAATTATTAAGTGAATTTTGGGTACAAGGATTAAAGCCATTTCGTGAAGCTGACTTAGACAAAAAATTGAAACGTTTGGAGAATTTTAAGTCGGGAAAAATTGATGAAAAGTTAATCGAAAGAGGGTTCAAACTTGCCGACGGAAATCCTCGTTTATTAGAATGGTTGGATAAAGATGTACTTTCTTGTGAGGATATTGAAGGGAAGTTAAATCAACTTGAATCTAGTTCTGAAGATTGGCAAGGGAAAATTATTTGGCCTGAACTTTATGCACAAATTGATGAAAAAATTATTCAGGTATTGAGTCATTGTTTGGTGTTTGAAATTCCTGTACCGATGTTAGCTTTAGAGGCAGTTTGTGAGTCTATTTCTGGTTATCAAGAAAAGTTGAATCAAGCGGTAGATTTAGGTTTGATAGAGGTTAGTTCGGAAGTAGAAAAATCTGAGCGTGTTTATCGAGTTTCGCGGATTTTGCCTCGTATTATTTCGAGTATTAAATTTCCTGAAGTTCCTGAAGTTTATTCTTTCTATGAAAAAGGTTCGGAAAAGTTGTTTGAGGTGTGGGGAACGGCAGACAATGAAAGCCAGGTAGAATGGCGTGAAATTTTCCGGTTAAAGTTTGCCAATAAAGAAAATCCTGAGAGATTTCGACAGGGGTTTTCTCAAATGTTTAACGTAGAATCGATTGAAGTTGATGACGCTTATGAGTCTGAATTTAGGCAAAGAAAAATTGAACTATCAGAGGATTGTTTGTATGTTCAACTAGAAGAATATTTGTGTCAAGGTGAATGGAGAAAAGCTGATGAGGAGACGGCATTTATTTTTTATAAAGTCATGGCATTAGATAATATTCAAAGAAATGATATTTGTATAAAGATTCCACTTTCAATACTTAGAGAAATAGACCAACTTTGGGTAAAATATAGTAACGGTCAGTTTGGCTTTTCTGCTCAAAAGAAAATTTATCATAATGTGGGTGGTACGAACAAGTTTGATGAGAGAGTAATGGAAGCGTTCGGTGACAAAGTTGGATGGCGTCAAGGAGGAAAATGGTTGTTTCACTCTGATAGCGGTATGTTTTTGGCGCACTTCCGTAAAGAATGGTCTAGCATGAGCAGCGATACACATTACATGGGGCACTTCCCTAAAGAATGGTTTAGCATGGGCGGTATGTTTCAGCAGAGGGTCATTATTTCTGGTGGCATGTAATTGATTTCTCTCACGCAGAAACTTGTAGACTTTAAAAGATAAGCGTTTCAGTCGCCTTATTCAGTTATCAGTTTTTGATAATCCATTTCTCCCTCTACACATAATTAAAAAATTGCATTGCCACCTCTTGTTGTGAGGTACTTCTACTTTTCTATTCAACCTCCTAGAGTTTCCTTTGATAAATGTAGCGATAAGTGGCATTAATTAATATAAAAGTAGGTTGGGTAGAAAGAAGTGAAACCCAACAAATAATACCAAATTCCAAACAGGTAGTTAAAGTTGGGTTTCGTTACCTCAACCCAACCTACAAAAACTATAACGTTGCAGTTAGGGGTCTAGCCCCTCATAGCGCCAAAAATCAGAAAACATTACCGTAGGGGTTTGGTCTCCAAACCCTCATCTTGTTCTGGGGGTACTTCTACTTTTCAGTTATCAGTTTTTGATAATTCATTTATTGGCGATCGCTCTATCTACCATTTATCAGTATTAAAAAATTGCATTGCCACCTCTTGTTATGAGGTACTTCTACTTTTCTATTGAACCTCCTAGAATTTCCTTTGAAAAATGTAGCGATAAGTGACATTAATTAATTTGAATAACAGTAGGTTGGGTAGAACGAAGTGAAACCCAACAAATAATACCAAATTCCAAACAGGTAGTTAAAGTTGGGTTTCGTTACCTCAACCCAACCTACAAATATAAATTTTATTGATTTAGGAGTTTTATTTTGATAATTCATATAAAATTAATGAGGTACAAATCTATTAGAGTTTCCTTTGATAAATGTAGCGATAAGTGACATTAATTAATTTGTAATGATGATAGAGCAAATTCCAAGTATATGAAGTAGAGATATTAATAATTAAATCAGGACTTACGCAAATTATTAAATTATACGCTATCTGTAGGGGCGATTCGCGAATCGCCCCTACTAAATATGGTGGTTTTGCGTAAGTCCTGTAAATGTTCCCAGTGCGAGCATCTTGCTCGCGAGGGAGCATCTTGCTCGGGAGGGTTTACCTCACAAAAGTATAATCTGTTGTATTATTCATACAAAATAATGAGGCACAAATCTACTCAAATCTTGAGTCACAATTTCCTGGTCTTCCCTAACACAAATACCAGCAGCTTCTCCACCAATAACCCAAGCACCAATTATAGGATAATAACCATCAAAATTCGGCAATTGATAATAGGATTGATAAATTAAAGGTTCGTCTTCATATATTCCTTCCGTTTGATATTCTCTATCTCCAAAATAAACAGTAATATTTCCACCTTCTCTAGAAAAAACAGGTTTACTCAGATAGGGATGAGATAATTTTGCAGAGTCAAAATAGGCAGGCAATAAATTAGGATGGTTGGGAAAAAATTCCCAAAGAATTGGCAGAATAGCTTTATTACTCCAAATTAATTTCCAAGCAGGTTCAATTAACTTCATCGGTTCTAATAATAGATATTTACCGAATTTTTCTCGCATCATCCATTCCCAAGGATACAACTTGAATAAGTGACGAATAATTTGATTATCCAAATCACAAAAAACTTCTAAATCTTCACTCCAACCAATATCATCTATATAAATATGTTGAGTATTTAATCCTGCTTGAATTGCCAAATCTCGCAAATATTCAACCGTTCCTAAATCTTCCAAAGTTTCTTTTTCACAACTAAAATATAAAGTCTCTCCTCCTAAACCATTCATTTCCTCAAAACCTGCCAACAACTTTTCATGTACAGAATTAAATTGATCCGCTTCCGGAAACATTTCTTCCAACCAAGTCCACTGCACCACACTGGTTTCCAAAAGCGCAGTCGGTGTATCAGCGTTATATTCCAATAACTTCGGTGGGTTGACACCATCATAAGCAAGGTCAAAACGACCATAAAGACTGGGGTCATCTCGTTCCCAAGACTGGCGACATAATTCCGCAAACTGTTCCGGAACAGATAATTGAGAAAAACGGTCTTCTTCAATAATTCGCTCTGCTGCTTCAATATACAATTCTTGTAAAGTGTTGGTTGCTGCTTCCAATTCATTTATTTCTGAAGCGCTGAAATGATAGCAAGCTGACTCATACCAATATGGTTCGCCATACATTTCATAAAAATGAAAGCCAACCGCTTCACATTTCTGCTGCCAGTTGGCACGAGGTTCAATATTTATCCGTTTCATTTGCTACTTTATTTTTAGGGAACAGGGAACAGGGAACAGGGAACAGAGAACAGGGAACAGGGAAGAACAATTGATAATTTTATAGATAATAATTGATTTAATGAGCGATTTTTGGAGAGGTCTATTTGTTTAAACCACGAAATCTTCCTCATAAACCCGGTTTCTGCATAAGTCCTGATTTTATCAACCTTTGCCACCACCTCTACCGCCAAAACTACTACCACCTCTACCACCTCTACTACCAAAACCACCTCTAGTTACTGTACCAACAGAAGTTGTAGACCTTCCCGAAGTACTTTTGACAATACCTACATTATTGGGAACGTATTGAAAGCTATCATTAGTAGTTCGATAAAGGTATCTACCACTATAGTTAGACCGATAGTAGTAGGGGCCATAATAATATCCAGGTGGATAACTGCCATCGGTTATTAGTTCGCATTTGTCAACTCCTCCCCATTCTGCGCGACAGTCTTCGAGACTTTTATAGACTTGGCGATTGTATCTACTAGAGCTACTAGAATCACTAGAGTCACAAGCTGTTAAAGAAACTGAAGATATTAATATTAGGGTAATAATAATACTTCTCTTAATTTTTCTTGGCTCAGTCATTTCAGTTATTAGTTATGGGTTATCAGTACATCTAGATGAATCTAGAGACTTGCAATACTGAAGTTTATTCTTTTCATCCTCTTAAAAGAGGACGGCTATTGACCTGATTTTTTGGTCATGTACTTTAGGATGCTGCTATTTCTACGATAGCTTCTGAATCCAAAAAAGCTCTCAAATTGTCAAACATTGTAATATTTGGTTAACGATAAGCGATCTCTATTGGACTATAATGGTTAGTGTTAGTTAAATGCTCTCAATTAAGTACAAGAAATCAAAAAGATGCTAAACTAAACAAGAAATTAATTAGGAGTAAAACCGATGAATAAAGTATTCCTATATGCTGAATACCAAGTATCAATTCCTTTTACTGAAATTGATTGGGAACCTATTAATGTAGATATGAAAAAATTTCCTGGGTTAAAATCAAAAACTTGGTTAAGTGGTGTTAATACTAATAGTCTAGGTGGTTTTTATGAATTTGATTCTGTAGAAAATGCACAAAATTATATTGATAATTTATTAATTCCATTTGTTAAACAAGTCAATGGAAATCTTACTGTGAAACTTTTTAATGGTGATGTTACTAAAGAAGCTTCCTTTGGTATGGATTCACCTTTTTATAATTTATAACAGCTAATTACCTAGTAATAAATACTGTCTTAATTAACTTTTTCCTGCCTGCATCTATCACACTATAAACTTCTGGTTTTTTACCGAAAAATAAAGGTATAAAGCCTCTCATGAACAAGGAGAAACAAAAAAAATTTCCTTTTATTCAATCCTCTTCCTTTTAGGGAGAGGTAATTATCAATTATCAATTATCAATTATCAATTATTGAACAGGAGTTCTTAAGATTACCAGATTTTAATTAAAGTAATTTTGATAGTCTATTTCCCAATATTGCTCAAATTTATTGACTGCTTGAATAAATTATTTTTCTTGCAAAAACATTTCCCAGTCTTGTTCTTGAACGGCGATAGCTGATTGTTTTGGTAAAATAATGTTTGGGGTAATGGTACTAAAAAAGATTAATGTAAATAACAAACAAATAATAATTATTTTTTTCCATTTATAATGAAACATAATTTTACCGAAAAATTCAGGTCAAAAGCCTCTTCATTCATAGATAAAATGGAGGAAAAGGAAAAAAATATTTTTAATCTAATCCTCTTATTTATAAGGAAGAGGTAATTATTAATTATTAATTATTTAATCCACAGTTTAGTGTTACTTGGTAAGTATTTAGCCATCAACTATTAGCTAGCCTCCTGCTAAGAAACTAAGTTAAAAACTCATAGCTGTTAATTCATTATCACGTTGATGAAAAATTAGTCTCTAAGGAGAATTATTAAGTTATGCTTACCGAAAAGTAAAGGTATAAAGCCTCTCATGAACAAGGAGAAACAAAAAAAATTTTTCCTTTTATTCAATACTCTTCCTTTTAGGGAGAGGTAATTATCAATTATCAATTATCCATTATTGAAGCAGCATTCCGTAGGAAACAATAAAGATAATCAGCTAATCTTAGTAATTGCTTTAATATTCAAAAGCTTCAAGCTAAATACTTATACCAATTCACTTTAAAAATGAATGAAGCAAGTATTCGTTTAACTTCTACCACATTTTCATGCTCATTCTTAGAACCCACATTCCGCACGACAAAATGTAGTATGCAAAGATGGTAAAACTTGAATAA
>NZ_JBNHEQ010000149.1:0-6611 GCF_050016015.1 Dapis hubbardiae BLCC-M172 | reverse complement strand
TACAGAAAATACAGATTCTCAGACAACAGAAAATTCTGATAATTCAGAACCTACAGAAACAGAAACTCCTATTGACCCTTTTGCTCAAGATGAGAATGCTGATGTGACTATTTCGGCTGAAAATTTAGGGGAATTATCAGGGGATGTTATTCTTCTAGCTGATAATGATATAACAATCAATGAAAAGATAGAAACTGATTCATCTGTAGAATTAAAAGCTGGTCGAAGTATTAATATAAATGCGGATATTGATACATCAGTTGGAAATGGAAATATTGATTTGTTTGGTAATAATGATGAGATGAATATTGCTAACCGGAGTAACGGGAAAGCTTCAATTAATCAATTAGATGGAACGACCTTAAATGCCGGAAGTGGAACTATTAATATTCAGTTAGGAAATTTAGGAGAAGTAGGTGATATAAATCTAGCTTCTTTAACTACAACAGGAGAGGTTTTAGTTAATGCTAATGGGGGAAATATTGCTAGAGTTTCATCAAATTCTTTGATTAATGCGGGTAGTGTTTTATTTCAAACTTCTGGGGATGGAGGAATAGGTTTAATTGATGCACCTTTGCGGTTGAATGTAGAAAATTTAGAGGCAGTTTCTGGCAGTGGTGGAATATTTTTTGATGTAGGAAATGTGAATATAGGTGGGGTGAGTGAAGAGGTGGATGGTATTGTTACTGCTGGAGGAGATATTGATATTAAGAGTGATGAAGATGTTACCTTATCAGAAAGTATTTCTACTATTGAAACAGCAGAGAATAATTCAGAGGTTGAAGCTACAGAAAATACAGAAATTACTGATAATTCAGAGACAACAGAAAATACAGAAATCAACTCCAAAGTAGAATTAAAAGCTAGTAGAAGTATTAATATAAATGCGGATATTGATACATCAGTTACTAATGGAAACATTTACATACTTGGTAATAATGATGAGATGAATATTGCTAACCGGAGTAACGGGAAAGCTTCAATTAATCAATTAGATGGAACGACCTTAAATGCCGGAAGTGGAACTATTAATATTCAGTTAGGAAATTTAGGAGAAGTAGGTGATATAAATCTAGCTTCTTTAACTACAACAGGAGAGGTTTTAGTTAATGCTAATGGGGGAAATATTGCTAGAGTTTCATCAAATTCTTTGATTAATGCGGGTAGTGTTTTATTTCAAACTTCTGGGGATGGAGGAATAGGTTTAATTGATGCACCTTTGCGGTTGAATGTAGAAAATTTAGAGGCAGTTTCTGGCAGTGGTGGAATATTTTTTGATGTAGGAAATGTGAATATAGGTGGGGTGAGTGAAGAGGTGGATGGTATTGTTACTGCTGGAGGAGATATTGATATTAAGAGTGATGGAAATGTGACTTTAACGGAAACTATTTCTACTATAGAAACAGTAGAGAATAATTCTGAGATTTCTTCTACAGAAAATGTCGAAAATTCAGAAATAGTAGAGAATAATTCTGAGATTTCTTCTACAGAAAATACAGAAATTGCTGATAATAATGATGTAGGTGGTTCGATAAATATTGAAGCTACGGGAGATATTATTGCTACGGGTAGTGGAATCAAAGGTGGTGGAGAAAGTGTTTCTTTGTCTGCTACTAATATTAGGATAAATGATGAATTTGAGGAGACTTCTGGGGATGCGGATATTAAGTTGGAGGCGACAAATGATATTACTGTTGAGGATATAGATGATGATGTGCTGGAATTTCAACCAGGGGGTGGCGAGATAGAATTTCGTGCAGATGTAGATGGGGATGGAATTGGTGTTGTAGAGATGTTGGATAATGAGGCGGATGATGGGAGCGATCAGAATACCTTTGAGAATGGAGCAGATACTATTAAGACTAATGGGCGGAATTTGACTATTGCAGGTGCTGAAATTGTTTTGGGGAATATTGATACTTCCAGTCCTCTGCCTGTTTTTTTTGGTGGGGAGTTGTTGGCAACTATAGATGTAGATGAGGGGGGAGCAATACCAGCAGAAGGTACCGAAGGCACTGCAACATTTACTTTTACTGTAGACGGTGACTTGGAAACTATAGAAAATCTAGATGTACGCTTTTCTGCTGAACATACTTACGATGGAGACTTAGTAGTCGATCTGAAATCACCCGAAGGGAAGGAAATAACACTTTTTGCAGGTGTTGGTGGTTCGGATGATAACTTTCAGGATACTTTGTTGGATGATAATGCTTCTACAGGTATTAGCTCTGGCAATGCTCCGTTTGATGGTACATATCGTCCCCAAGAAAGTTTAGCAGAATTTAATGGAGAAAACCCTAATGGAACTTGGACTTTGAGGGTAGAAGATAGGGCTGGTGGAGATAGTGGCAGGTTATACAAAGCTGGTGATGATGCTGTTTGGGGAACAACTGCCATAGGTACACAACTGTTGCTGCGTAGTCCCCTGGTTGAAAGTGCTGGAGGAAGAGGAAGTGGAAATGGTGGAGCAATAAACCTAGAAGCAACTCACGATAATATTAGGGTAGGAAATATTCGTAGTTTTAGCGAAACTGGTGATGGGGGAAGAATTGACCTGAAAGCTAACAAAAATATTATTACAGGGTTGATTAATTCTAGTTCATCTCAAGGAAATGGAGGTAATGTTAACCTTAATTCTATATCTGGCAATATTGATACATTTTCATTGGATACTTCATCTTTTGATGGGGATGGGGGAGATATTACTATCTCTGCTGGGGATAATATTAACATTGGAAATGTAAATTCTTCATCATCGGGTGGGGATAATGGAGATAATATTGCTGCTGGAAACAGCTCTGTCGGAAATGTTACTCAGACTGCGGGTGGAAATGTTAATATTAGTATCTCTGCTGGGAGTGATATTCAGACTGCGGATGGAAATGTTAATATTAGTATCTCTGCTGGAGATATTACTCAGACGGCAACTGAAGATGCTACTATTAGTAACTCTGCTGTGAGTGATATTCAGACGACAAGTGGAAATGCTGGAGATATTACTATCTCTGCCAATGGTAATATTCAGACGGCATCTGTATCCGGTCAAAATATTACCATTGATAGTCAAAGTGGTGTCGTTGATACCTCGGCGGGTTCCCTCAATACCAAATATAACGAAGATGGAGGAAATATTCAAATTACTGCCGATGGTAATATTCAAACGGCATCTGTATCCGGTCAAAATATTACCATTGATAGTCAAAGTGGCAGCGTTGATACCTCAACAGGTTTCCTCAACACCAATTCATTTAACGAAGAAGGAGGAAATATTGAAATTACTGCTAATGGTAATATCAAAACTGCATCTGTATCTGGTCAAAATATTACCATTGATAGTCAAATTGGTGGCATTGATACCTCGGCGGGTTCCCTCAATACCAATTCATTTAACGAAGACGGAGGAAATATTGAAATTACTGCTAATGGTAATATCAAAACTGCATCTGTATCCGGTCAAAATATTACTATTGAAAGTCGTAGGGGTAACATTGATACCTCAGCAAGTTCCCTCAATGCTAGTTCAGACAATGAAGAAGGAGGAAATATTGAAATCACTGCCGATGGTAATATCAAAACGGCATCTGTATCTGGTCAAAATATTACCATTGATAGTCAACGTGGCAGCATTAATACCTTGGCGGGTTCGCTCCGTACCAGTTTATATAATCAAGATGGAGGAAATATTCAAATTACTGCCGATGGTAATATTCAGACCGCAAGTCTAAACTCCTCATCATTTGGTGAGAGTAGTGGAGATGGAGGAAATATTAATATTACCAGCAATAACGGAAATATTACTATTATTAGCGGTGATACATTTACATCAAGAAATATTCCGACTATTATCAACTCATCCTCAAAAAATGGTACTGCTGGAGATATTACTATCACTTCAGAAAGATTAATTACTTTAGCAGGTCAAGTTCTTGCTACCGGAAATACTCAGGGAGGAAACGTCAGCTTAACTAGCAAATTATCAGATGTAAATGCCAGTTTAGCTATCTTTAATCGCACATCAGAAAACGGCACAAACGGCAACCTGAATATTACGGCCAATAATGGTAGTATTGACATGGGGGAATTCAGTGGTTCACGAAACATCACTATTGCTGATGGGGGAGAAAGTGAAGAATTTAGCGATCGTCCCAATGCTAATATTACTTCAGATGCGGACAAAGTTAATGAAAAAAGTGGAGAAGTAACTTTGCAAGCACACAACGATATTACAATTAATGAATCTATTAATGCTGAGGACATTTCCAAGCTAGAATTAAGAGCTGGACGGGATATCAATATTAACGCTGACATCGATACCTCCAGTAGCAACGGTGATATTGTTCTGAGTGCGAATGACCAAGGAGCAGACCTTCAATATCGGGGTGAGGGAGCAGGAGATATAACAATGGCAGCAGACACAACTATCAATGCAGGTAGTGGAAAAATTTCGATTTCAATAGGCAACCTAGCAGAAGTAGAAGTAGGAGATATTACCTTAAGTAACCTCCAAACTACAGGAAATATTACAGTAGATGCTAACGGCGGTAACATTTTCCGCAGCTCAGAAAATTCTCTAATTACTGCTGGTAATGCTGCATTGCGAACCAAAGAGACGGGTAGTATCGGTACAGAGACAGAACCACTCAATATTAGTCTGGAAAATTTGTCAGCAAGGAGTGGTAGTGGAGGAGTGTTTTTCAACTCACCCAACCAAGGAGTCAATATCGGAAATGCTAGCAATGTTATCACCGGAATTTCTACCCAAGACGGCGGTGATATACAAGTAACAGCCAAAGGATATATTACTGTTACCGAATCCTTATTTACTGCATCTATTGAGCGATTAGGAGCCAATGAGCAATCAGGTAATATTACCCTCAAGAGTACAGAAGGTAGAATTGATACAACTGCTACTAACCTCAACTCTTCATCCATTAATGGCAGTGCAGGTAATGTTGAATTATCTGCCTCTGGGGATATCAAGACAGCCAATATTTCCGCATACTCTGAAAATGGTAATGGTGGCAATATTACAATTAAGAGCGAGAATGGTTCTATTGAAACTACTGAGGGGGCTATTAATTCTTATTCTGATAATAAGAGTGCAGGTAATGTTGAATTATCTGCCTCTGGGGATATCAAGACAGCCAATATTTCGGCATCCTCTGAAAATGGTAATGGTGGTAATATTAGTATCTCTAGCATTAGTGGCGATATCATAACAGGGTCTCTTGATGCCTCTTCCTCTTCTTATTCCTATTCCTCTATTGATATATCCTCCGAAAATGGTGATGGGGGTAACATTACTATTACTAGCAATAATGGTTCTGTTGACACTACTGGGGGATTTATCAGTTCTTATTCTGATAATGGTAGTGCAGGCAATGTTAATATATCTGCCTCTGGGGATGTTAAAACGGGAGACATTAATACATACTCTGGGAAACTTGAAAATAATGACCAGGAGACAGGTCAAACAGAGGAGACAGGTGAAAGCAATGAGAAGGTGAGAGAGGAGACAGGTAACAATGAAAGTCCTAATATAGAAGAATTAGGTAATGGTAATGGTGGTCATGTTACTATTACTAGCGAGAATGGTTCTGTTGATACTACCAATGGTTGGATTGGTACTTCTGCTAATGGTAAGGCAGGTAATGTTGAGATAACTGCTTCTGGGGATATAAATACGGGAGATATTTCTTCCTACTCTTATGTGGGTAAAGGGGGAAATATTAATATTACATCTAATAATGGTATAATTGATACAACTAAGGGTTATGCAACTCTTTTTGAACCGCTAGCAGATGACGCAAATATTACTTCAGAAGAGGTGGCCAAGAGATTTGAGAGTACAGCAGCTAATCTTGATGCTTACGCTCCAGAGGGTACTGGAGGCAATGTTACTCTTACTGCTAAAGGTGATATTACTACATACGAAATTAGTTCTTATGGTGGCAATAGTAGTGGTAACGTAAACATTATTAGCACCGAAGGAAATATTAAGACAGACGTTATCTTTTCTACAGGAGTCAATGAAAGTGGTGGAAATATTTCCATCCAAACCCAAGAAGAAGGTAATATCAATATTAATCATATTGCTACTTATTCCACCAATGGCACCGGGGGTGAAGTTAACCTAGACTCTATTGGCAATGTCATCATCAATAATATTGCCTCCTTTGGAGAACAACAGAGTGGTAACATTAGTATCAGTAGTGAAAGTGAGATTAACACGGCAAATCTCACTACCCAATCTGATGCAGGTCCGAGTGGTAATATTTTTGTCAATGGTAGAAATATTGCTACAGGTAATTTGCGTTCACTTGGTAGAACAGCCGCAGGTAAAATTCAAGTCCAAGCTAATGATGGTTCCATCCGTACAGCAGATATTGAATCTAGTTCCACTGCAGGTGAAGCAGGTGGTATTGATTTTAATGCAACTGAGGACATTGAAACGGGGGATCAGACTGTTGAGGGGGTTGAAGGTGATGCGACTATTAACAATCAAGCCGGAGGTGATATTAATACTGGAGACCAAATAGCTACTACAGAAAATGGAGATGCTACTATTAACAACCAAGCCGGACGCGATATTAATACTGGAGACCAAATAG
>NZ_JBNHEQ010000148.1:14297-48907 GCF_050016015.1 Dapis hubbardiae BLCC-M172 | reverse complement strand
GGTGAGATAGAAGAAGCGATCGCCTATTTCCAGCAAGCCATAAAATTCAATCCATATTTGGCAGATGCTTATCAAAAATTAGGGGATGTCTTAGTTGAAAAAGGTGAATTAACAGAAGCAATCAATTATTATCAAAGAGCAATTGAACTGAAACCTCACTTATGGGTAGTTCATCATAAACTAGGGAAAGTATTTCAGGAAATAGGAGAGTTAGATACAGCAATTAGTAGTTTCCGTTTTGCTATAGAAATTAACCCTAATTTTCCCTGGTCTTACAAAAAATTAGGAGACATTCTGTTTCAACAAGGAGGATTAGACGAGGCAGAAAAATCTTATCAAAAAGTTATTGAATTAAAGTCTGATGTTTGGGATGCCTACCGAAAATTAGTCGAGATTCTGCTACAAACAGGAAAATTAAATGAAGCTATTACTAGGTGTATGCAGGCAATAAAAATTAATCCTAATTTAACTTGGTTTTATCAGAGATTAGAAGAAAATATATCAAAATTAGAACAGCAAGACCAAGTTGTGAATTATTACCGAGACTTAGTAAAAATTCAACCACAAAATATCAAATTGCTCCATAATCTAGGGGATAGGTTAGCAAAACTTGAGCAGTGGGATGAAGCAATTATTATTTACCGTCGTGCTTTAGAGTTAGAAGCAGATAATCATTTATTTCATAGAAAATTGGCAGATGCTTTACAAGAAAAAGGTTTATTAAAAGCAGCAATTTATAGTTATCAAAAAGCCATAGAAATTAATCCTAACTTTTCTTGGTCATATTATAGCTTAGGAGAGGCATTGAGAAAACTGCAAATGTGGGATGAAGCAATTATTAGTTACCGTCATGCTTTAAAGTTAGAAGCAGATAATCATTTATTTCATAGAAAATTAGGAGATGTTTTACAAGAAAAAGGATTATTAGATGAAGCAATTTATAGTTATCAAAAAGCCATAGAAATTAATCCCAATTCTTGCTGGCATTATGGAGCATTAGGAAATGCTTATGTTCAACAGGATAATTTGTCTGAAGCTTTACCTTGTTTAATTCAAGCCTTAAAAATGAGACCAGACCACTATGAAGTTAATCAAAACATAGGGTATATTCTAAAAAAAATAGGTCGCCAAGAAGCGGCTTGTATCTGGAAATCTCAGCAAAGATTACCGAAAGATTGGCTTAAAAAATTTTTCAATTTAACAGGAGATTGGGAAGTTACCTCAGACTCTCCACAAACAAATATTACTCGGATAAAAATCTACTCAAATACTCAATTAAATCTATTGCCATCTCAAACAATTGAAGCAAAAAAGCATCGTAATTTCCAAGATAAAAAAGTTAATTCAGGTGAAGCATTTATAGCTGTACTACCAGAAGGAAGAGGTTGTGTTGATTTAGCAACAAGTGCAGTTATTTCCTCAGACAATAAATTGGTAAGAGATGTTTCTACAGGTTGTGCTGAAGTTATTTTTTCTTCTGGAGAATTACCTCCCATTCATTATATAGATGGTACAGTAGCATTTTTATCAGCAAAATGGGGAGGATTTGTATATTATCATTGGATGTTTGATGTAGTTATGAGAATGGATTTATTACGCCGGAGTGGCTGGATATCTATGATAGATAAATTTGTTTTTAGTAGATGCGATAAAAAATTTCATCAAGAAACATTAGAAGCACTAAAAATTCCTGAAGAAAAAATTATTGAAAGTAGGTTTGTTCCTCATATAAAAGCGAAAAAATTAGTAGTTCCATCATTCACTATTAAACAAGGGGGTATCAGAAGTCCTAAATGGGGTTGTGAATTTATCAGGAATCTATTTTTAAAGTCAGAGAATATTCGTAAAATATCAGAACAGCCCAAACGAATATTTATTAGTAGAAAATTAGCTTCATGGCGAAGAGTAGTCAATGAAGATGAAGTTGTCAGTTTATTGGAAAAATTTGGTTTTATTAGCTTGACTCTAGAATCATTTTCCATAACAGAGCAAGCTACATTAATGTCAAAAGTTAAAGCAGTAATAGCGCCTCATGGTGCTGGGCTAACAAACCTAGTATTTTGTAGTCCTGGAACAAAAGTGATTGAATTTTTTTCTCCCCAATATATTAATCCTATATACTGGAAAATTAGTAGTTTATGTAATCTTTCATATTACTACTTAATAGGTGAAAATTTTGAGAATGATAACTTAGATAAAAAGTCGTGGACACCCGATATTATTGTGAATTTGAAAAAGTTACTAAAAATTATGAAGTTAGCAGAAGTAATTTAATCTCATCACTAAAAAAATGTAAGCATTCAGCGATTAGCATTTCCGTTCTGAAATCCTGCGCAAACAGCTTTCAGGTTTTCCTGGTAAATACTTTTACATTCAGCTTTTGAAAGTAATAACTACTAAAGTTATAAAGTTAGCTGATGACTAATTTCATTAGCATAACTTTTGATTTTCCTTTCATATCTGATAGCTGATGGCTATTTAGCTTCGCGACATAAAAAGCCTAGCTATGACCCAGGAGGCAAGAGGCTAGCTGAGGGCTGTTTGCGCAGCATTCCGTAGGAAATGCTTACAAAAAAACTCAAAATTAGGATGATAAAAATGAAGTCAAAAATATCTACAGAGGATTTACATCAACAGGCTCAATTGTATTTAGCCCAAGGAAAATTAGAAGAAGCAATGGCAGCTTGCAAACAAGCATTAGAAATGGAGCCTAATTTTCCACTCATCTACAAAATATTGGGGAATATTCTGCAAAGAATTGGTGAAATAGACCAAGCAAAAGAGTGGTATATCAAAGCTATAAATCTAGAACCAAATTGGGCAGAAGTTTATGCAAATTTAGGCAGTTTATATGCTCAACAAAAAAAGTGGCAATTAGCTATTGAATGTTATGACAAAGCCATTAAAATCAAACCAAAGGTAGCAGGTTTTTATCGGAATTTAGAGAAAATATGGCAGTGTTTAGATAAACCAGATTTAGCTACAAAATGTAAGTATCAAGCACTCAAATTAGAACCTAATTCGGCCACAGCTTGCGAACACTTACAGTTAGGTAAAAAATTATTAGAGCAGCAAGAATTAGAAGCAGCGATCGCTTGTTTTGAACGTGCCTTAGAGTTTAACTCATCTTTGACAATTGGATATCAAAACTTAGGAGATGCTTTAGTTGAGAAAGGGGAGTTGAAAAAGGCAATATCTTGTTATCAAAAAGCTATAGAATTACAACCAAATAAATGTTTTATTCACCACAAATCAGGTAAAGCTTGGCAAGAAATGGGAGAAATAGATAGAGCAATTACAGAATTTAATCTAGCCATAGAAATAGACCCTAATTTTCCTTGGGCTTATCGCAATTTAGGCGATATTCTACAACAAAAAGGAAATTTAGAAGCAGCCGAAAAATGTTATAAAAAACTGATAGACCTCAAACCTAATACTTGGAATGCGCAACTAAAATTAACCAATATTCTGCTACAACAAGGAAAATTAGAAGCAGTTATTAATTTGTGTAAGCAGGTGATAGAAATTAATCCTAATTTAACTTGGCCTTATCAAAAATTAGGAGATAATCTACAAAAATTAGGTCTGGATGATGAAGCTGTCAATTGTTATCACAAATTAAAAGAAATCGAACCAAATAATATAAAATGGCACTCTAGTTTAACTCATATTTTGATGAAACTAGAAAAATGGGATGAGGCGGTGGATGCTTTTTATCAAGGTATTGAACTCAATCAAAATTTATCTTGGTGGTACTATAATTTAGGGGAAGCACTGAGAAA
Organism: Dapis hubbardiae BLCC-M172; assembly: GCF_050016015.1. NCBI lineage: Bacteria > Bacillati > Cyanobacteriota > Cyanophyceae > Oscillatoriales > Microcoleaceae > Dapis > Dapis hubbardiae. The sequence continues at coordinate 45,125 of NZ_JBNHEQ010000148.1, read as the reverse complement.
AATGCAAAGGTTGGATGAAGCAATTCTCGTTTACCGTCGTGCTATAGAATTAGAATCGGATAACCATTTATCTCATAGAAGATTAGCAGATATTTTTCTAGAAAAAGGTTTATTAGATGAAGCAATTTCTAGTTACCAAAAAGCTATAGAAATCAACCCCAACTTATCTTGGTCACATCACAACTTAGGGGAAGCATTGAGGAAAATGCAAAGGTTGGATGAAGCAATTCTCGTTTACCGTCGTGCTATAGAATTAGAAGCATATAACCATTTATTCCACAGGAGATTAGCAGATGTTTTTCAAGAAAAAGGTTTATTAGATGAAGCAATTTCTAGTTACCAAAAAGCCATAGAAATTAATCCCAAATGCTATGGGCATTATACAGCATTAGGAAATAGTTACATCAAACAGAAGAATTGGTCTGAAGTAATACCTTGTTTAATCGAAGTCCTGAAAATGAGACCAGACATGGAGAATATTCACCAAAACATAGCATACGTCTTAAAAAAACAGGGTCGTCACGATGAAGTTCGCATTTGGAAATCTCAGAAAAAATTACCCAAAGATTGGCTCGAAAAGTTTTTTAATTTAACAGGTAATTGGGAAGTTACCTCAAACTCTTCAACAACTAATATTAGTAGCATAAAAGTCTCGAAGTCTAGTCAAATAAATCTCTTGCCCTCTCAAACAATTGAGCCACAAATTTATCCAAGTTTCCAACATAAAAAAGCCAAGTTAGCAGCAGCTTTTGTCACAATAGTAGCAGAGGGAAAAGGATGTGTTGATTTAGGAACAACTGCAGTTATTACTTCAGATAATAAACTTGTCACAGATATTTCAACAGGTTGTGCTGAAATAATGATATCTTCCTCTCAATTACCCCCAGTTTATGAGATTAATGGAACTGTAGCTTTTTTACCAGTAAATCTGGGAATAAATAATTACTTCCACTGGATGTTTGATGTATTTGTCAGACTAGACTTATTACGAAGAAGTAATCTAATGTCTACTATAGATAAGTTTGTTTTTACTAACTGTAGTAAAAAGTTTCAAAAAGAGAGTATAGAAGCTTTGAAAATATCTCCAGAAAACGTCATAGAAGCTCGCTTATTTCCCAAAATTAAAGCTAGGGAATTAATAGTTCCGTCACTAATGGGTAGGCAAGGTAGTCTTAGGCTGACAAAATGGGGCTGTAATTTTTTAAGAAGTTTATTTTTAAAACCAGAAAATATTGATAAATTAGCTAGCAAACAAGAACGTATATACATTAGCAGGAAGCTGACACCATACCGGAGAATTTTTAATGAAGAAGAGGTAGTTAATTTACTGGCAGAATTGGGTTTTATTACTGTGACTCTAGAATCAATTTCAGTAGCGGAACAAGCGTCACTTATGGCAAGTGCTAAAATAATAATTTCTCCTCATGGTGCAGGACTGACAAACCTAGTCTTTTGTAGTCCAGGAACTAAGATAATTGAAATTTTTTCTCCAAAATTTATTAATTCTATATATTGGCACCTAAGTAATATATGTGGCTTGTCACACTACCATTTAATATGTGAAGATTATGAGGATGGTAGCTCAGTAGAGTATTCTTGGGGACCAGATATTGTTGTTAATTTAGAGCGACTACTAAAAATCCTGAAACTAGCAGGAATTTAATCATTATACCTCTAGCAAAAGTTTAAATTAAATCAATTCAAGATATGAAATAAACAATTTAATTTCTCTATTCCCTATTCCCTATTCCCTATTCCCTGACTTCTGCAAGAAGTATAGTATATAAACATGAATTATCAAATATTTGTATTAGATTTATATCATCAAGCAGAATCTTATTTTGCTCAAGAAAAATTAGATGAAACAAAAATTATCTGTGACAAAATAATTGAGATACAATCAGACTTTGCTCCTGCTTATAATACTCTGGGAAAAGTTCTACAAGCAATGGGTAAATTAGACTTAGCAAAAGAGAATTATCAACAAGGGATTTCCATAAATCCAAATCTAGTAGAAGCTTATACTAATTTAGGTAATTTACATTTCCAACAAAAACAATGGTCTCTAGCAATTACAAGTTATAGTCAGGCACTTAATTTAAACAAAAATCAAGCAGAAATTTACCATAAATTAGGAGAAGCATTACTGCAATTAGAAAAATGGGATGAGGCAGTCATTGCTTATAGAAAAGCAACGGAACTAAATCCAAATTTTCCTTGGTCTTACCATAAATTAGGAGAAGCATTACTGCAATTAAAAAAATGGGATGAAGCTGTTATTGTCTACAAAAAATTTATTGAACTAAATCCAGATTTTCCTTGGTCTTACCACAAATTAGGCACAGCTTTATTGGAATTAGAAAAATGGGATGAAGCCATTATTGCCTACAGAAAATTTATTGAACTAAATCCAGATTTTCCTTGGTCTTACCACAAATTAGGCACAGCTTTATTGGAATTAGAAAAATGGAATGAAGCTGTCAAAGTTTATCGTCGCGCTATTGAATTAAACCCTAATTTATATTTGCCTTACAAAAATTTAGGGGATGCTTTAATGCAATTATCAAAATACTCGGAAGCAGTAACAGTCTATCGCCAAGCCATAGAAATAGACCCTAATATAGATGTAACTTACTACAATTTGGGTAATGCTTTAGTAAAACTTGAAAGATATTCAGAAGTAGTAGTAGTCTATCGTCAAGCCACAAAAATTCATCCTAATTCCTATTTATATTACAATCAATTAGCAACAGCATTAGTTAAGTTAGCCGAAGTAGAAAAAACTAGACAATTTGATATTTATAATGAAGCAGTCGGCTGTTATAACACTTTAATCAAATTTCAACCTCAGCAAAGAGAAAATTATCATAAATTAGCAGATATTTTGCAAAAGCAAGGAAAATTTGAGGCAGCAATTGATAGTTATATGCAGGCTATAGAATTCAAACCTGACTTACCTTGGTCTTATAATAATCTAGGAGAAATATTAGTAAATTTAAAAAGATGGAATCAAGCAATTTTTACATTTTTGACTGCCTTAAGTATCGAACCAAATATGCCTTGGATATCTCAAAAACTGGGAGAAGCATTAGCACAAATATCTCAAGGTAATTTAGAGAATAAAATTAGCTATTATTGTCAGGCAATACAAAACGAACAGACAGAAATAATTAACTCTAAATTAGTGCTGAGTCTACCGCGAAATTCAGATTTATATCTATATTTAGGAAATGTTCTGATAGAAAAAGAGCAATATAAAGGAGCAGTAATTATTTATAATATGGCTTTGCAACTTAAAGTACATGATCGAGAGATTATAAATCAACTCCAGAAAACTTTAGAGAAACAAGCTGAGTTAGGAAAAGAAGTAGAAAGATGTCGTATAGCTATTAAACAAAACCCAAAATCTTCTAAACTTTACTATGATTTAGGGATAGTTATAACTCGACAAGAAGAGTGGGAACAAGCAAGTCTGGCTTTCCTCAAAGCAATTAAGTTAAAACCAGAAACAAATTGGTCTTATAGTCGTTTCTGGAATTACTTAAAACAGTCAGATAAACTTCAAGAAGTAGTAAATTTTTACCGTAGAATTCTGCAAAAAAAACCAGACTCTATTTTCTCTTACTTAAACTTAGGAGAAGTTTTGACTGAACAAGGAAAAATAGATGAAGCTATTCCTTCTTATCGGACAGCTTGTTATCAGCAAACTTTAAAATCTCATCCTGATTTTGTGAACAGATATTGGCATCAGGAACAAGTAACACATCCTAACTTTATTATTATTGGTACTGGCAAAAGTGGCACTACCTCTCTATATAATTATCTGACTCAACATCCTCAAGTTTTACCTGCCATTAAAAAAGAAATATATTTTTGGTCTAGATACTTTGATAAAGGAATAGATTGGTATTTAGCTCATTTTCCTCCTATTCCAGAAGAAACAAAATTTTTAACTGGAGAAGCAACTCCTACCTATATTAATAGTTGGCATACTCCAGAAAGACTATTTAGTATTTTTCCCAAAATTAAGCTGATTGTAATTTTGCGAAACCCAGTAGATAGAGCAGTTTCTCACTATTATCACGAAGTCAGATTAAAGATGGAAAATAAATCTTTATCAGAAGTAATTTCTGAACAATTAGAAAGACTAAAAAAAATCCCTACTTCTGCCCTCGAAGAAGCTTACTGGAATCACATATCTTATTATGTAAGTTATGGAGTTTATGTAGAGTTCCTCAAAAAATGGATGACTATTTTTCCCAGAGAACAATTCCTGATTTTGAGCAGCGAAGACTTTTATCAAGAACCAGAAACTACTATGCAAAATGTTTTTAAATTCCTTGATTTACCAAAACATCAGCTCAAGGATTATCAAAAATTAAATTCTGGCTCTTATCCTAATATTCCTCCATCAATTTATTCTATTTTAAGTGATTATTTTCAACCATACAATCAAAAACTTGAAGAGTATCTAGGTATGAAATTTAATTGGGAATAATCATTTTTAAGCATTCAGCCTTCAGCTAGCCTCCGTAGGAGGAATTACGTTAACAGCTATTAGCTATTAATTCATTGCTTTTAGAGCAGGAATTAGTATTGAGAGAATTAAAAGTATGGCAAAAAAAGTGACCTTGACTACGAGAAGTATATATTTATTATTTATCAAACAGCTAAAAGCTAACCGCGAGCTAGCTGAATGCTTACTTTCCTTTTTTTCTATTTATTCATTTACTCTGATTTACAAAATTATATTCTGAATTTTGATGTCTGACTCCTATAATCAAATTTACCGTAATAATTCAGCTTTTAGCTATGCTCCTGTACAGGAACTTTGTTAACAGCTATGAGTTATTAACTCATTATTTTGGCAGAAGAAGTTAGTCTCCAAGAAGAATTAAAAGTTATTCAGAAAAAGTCATCAGCTAACCTTTGTAGTTATTACTTTCAAAAGCTAACTACTAACTGCTAATAGCTTTTTAATAAACTATGTAGCTCATACCATTTATCCATAAAGTTAGGCTTAATATAAAGATGATAATAGTTAGTTTAATAAGGTCTGAGCAACAATTATTAAGCCCATTGTTACAGAGAAATGGTATCAATAGACTATTATAGACTATTAAGGTTCACTGATAGACTTTTAGCAAAAAAAGAGGTATAAAGCCTCCCCTTTTAAGGGGATAAAAAAAAATCAACTTCAGTATTTCAAGCCTCTGGGTTTAGCCAGAGGTACTGTTAACTGATAACTGATAACTGTTAACTGATAACTGAAATGACCCAGACTTTTAACTTTTTGAAAGATGTCAACTGCTTTTTCCTCTTTTAAAGGTAATGAAGCTGATAGCTGTTAGCGAAGCTCCTCTGTTAGCGCAGCTCCTCCGCAGGAGGCAAGAGGCTAGCTGACCGCTGAATACTTACAATTTACCTATAAAAATTTACGAAATTCAGATATGTCTTTCAACCAAAATTTTCAAAATTTAATATTGCCTAAACAACAAGAAGCTAAAATTTACTTATCCCAGGGAAAATTAGAAGCAGCTTATGAAATTTGTCAAAGCATCTTAGCAGATTCACCTAACTTTTATCCCGCCTACAATACTCAAGGAAAAGTATTACAAGCAATGGGAAAAATAGAATCAGCAATTACCAGTTATCGCCAAGCAATACAATTAAATCCTCAAGAAATTGAAACTTATAAAATATTAGGAGATATCTTAGTCAAACAAAAACAATTATCTGAAGCGATAGCCTGTTATGAAACAGCTATTAAATATAACCCAAAAGTCTCATTATTTCATCATAAATTAGGATTAGTCTTCATAGAACTAAAAAATTGGGATAAAGCAGTAAACGCTTTCTGTCGTGCAATTCAATTTAATCCTAATTTTGCCTGGTCTTACCATAAATTAGGAGAAGCTCTAACTCAACAAAAAAAATGGAATCAAGCAGTTATTGTTTATCAACGTGCTATTGAAATTAAACCAGACTTATATTAGTCTGATCAATATTTAGGAAATGCTCTAATTAAACAAGGAAAAGTGGTCTGAAGCTGTGCCAGTTTACCAATTTGCTATTACTCACAAACCAAAAAATAATTTTTACCAAGTATTAGGATATTCTCTCAAACAACTATGTCGGCTAGATGAAGCTGCTACTATTTACCAAAAAGCAATTCATATTAAACCAGATAATTTTAGAAATTATGAAGCATTACTAGAAATTTATATGCTACAAAATAAGTGGTCTGAAGCAAGTGTTTATTTAAGAAAATTCCTGCAAATTAACACAGATTATCAAAATTTTGGTATTAAACGAGGATATGCAAAAGAGAAGGTCATTGCTCTAACTTATGATGATGGACCTACAATCTATACTAAGCAGATTCTAGACATTTTAGAGAGTTACCAAGTTAAGGCTACTTTCTTTGTTGTTGGTAAAAATATTGAAAAGTATCCGGAGCTGGTGAAGTTGACTTTAGCGAGAGGACATGAACTAGCTAACCATTCCTACAATCACATAAATATGTCAGTTGCATCTCCAGAATTAATCAAGTCAGAAATTGAAAAAACAGATCGGTTTTTACGCCAGTTAGGTGTTACTAGCACCATTAGATTTAGACCACCTTATGGACAGCAATCGCCGGAGCTTCTCAAACTCCTACTCCAGATGCAAAAACAACTGATTATGTGGGATGTGAGTTCAAGGGATTATCTGCAAAAACATACCCAAGAATCTATGGTGAATCGAGTAATAAATCATGTGAGAAATGGTTCAATAATATTATTACATGACAGATTTTCTAAAACTGTAAAGGCTACTGAAATCATAATCAAAAGTTTAAAGGCTAGGGGATATTCTTTTAAAACTATTGACGAAATTTTAACTTAATATTTCTAGGAAAATTTACAGTGAATCAGGAAACATCGGCTATCAATTTCAACCAAACAGCAGAGTTTTACTTATCCCAGGGAAAATTAGAAGCAGCTTATGAAATTTGTCAAAGCATCTTAGCAGATTCACCTAACTTTTATCCCGCCTACAATACTCAAGGAAAAGTATTACAAGCAATGGGAAAAATAGAATCAGCAATTACCAGTTATCGCCAAGCAATACAATTAAATCCTCAAGAAATTGAAACTTATAAAATATTAGGAGATATCTTAGTCAAACAAAAACAATTATCTGAAGCGATCGCCTGTTATGAAACAGCTATTAAACACAACCCAAAAGTCTCTATATTTCATCATAAATTAGGGTTAATCTTCATCGAACTAAAAAATTGGGATAAAGCAGTAACAGCTTTCTGTCGTGCAATTCAATTTAATCCCAACTTTCCCTGGTCTTACTATAAATTAGGAGAAGCTTTAACTCAACAAAAAAAATGGCATCAGGCAGTTATTGCTTATCAACGTTCTATTGAAATTAAACCAGACTTATATTGGTCTTATCAACATTTAGGAAATGCTCTAATTAAACAGGGGAAAATAGATGAAGCGATCGCCTATTATCAAGAAACTATTCAACGGCAACCCCACCTTGATATATTTTATAAATCATTAGCGGATGCTTTAGTCGAAAAAGATGAAATTGATGCAGCAATTTCTAATTATATTAGAGCTATTGAGTTAAATCCAGATTCTCCTTGGTCTCATATATGTTTATGGGAAATATTCCTCAAAAAAGACAAATGGAATGAAGCAATTATTACTTATCAAGAGGCAATTAAACTTAACCCTAATGCTTTTTGGTTATGGACTTACTTAGGAAATGCTTTGGTTAAACAAGGAGATTTAGAAACAGCAATTACTTGTTATAAAAAAGCCATTAAAATTCAACCAGAAATATATGAAGTTCATAAATTATTAGGAGATGCTTTTGTTAAAAATAATCAGTGGGAAGCTGCCACAAATTCCTACTTGCAAGCCATTTCTATTAACTCCGAAATTTCTTGGGCGGATAGTGGATTATCAATACTATTAAAGACGTTACATAAAACGAATAAATTAGACGAAGCTGTAAAAATATATCGGCATAAAATTGAAATTAATCCCCAATATATTTTGACTTATATAAATTTAGGGCAAATTTTAACTAGCCAAGAAAAAATTGATGAAGCTATTGTTTCTTATCAAACTGCTTGTCACCAAAAAATTTTAAAATCTCATCCTAATTTTGTGGAAAAGCACTGGAATTTAGAACAATTAAAAAAAGCCGTAAGAAAACCTGATTTTTTAATTATTGGAGTAGGCAAAGGCGGTACAACTTCTCTTTATACTTACCTGACTCAACATCCACAAGTTTTACCTCCTATTTTGAAAGAAATAAATTTTTGGTCTGGCAATTTTGAGAAAGGAATAGATTGGTATTTATCTCATTTTCCTCCCATTCCCAAATCAGAAAATTATTTAACAGGTGAAGGAAGTCCCGGATATTTTGGTAACTTGGAAGCTGCAACTAGAATTTTTAGTTTCTTTCCTAAAATAAAGTTAATTATACTTTTGAGAAATCCTATAGACAGAGCAATTTCTCACTATTATCATTGGGTGAGATTAAACAAAGAAAATCGTGATTTAGAAACGGCAATAAATTATGAATTAGAGATTTTAGAAAATTTTAGAGACAGCTCAAATTTTTGCTTAAATCATTGGCAGCAAAATTTGTATTATTTAGCTCCAGGAGTTTACATAAAATTATTGGAAAAATGGATGGCTATTTTTCCCAAAGAACAATTTTTAATCCTAAAGACGGAAGACTTTAATACCAATCCAGCAAATATTATGCAGCAGGTTTTCAAATTTTTAGATTTGCCAGATTATCAAATTCCAGATTATCAAAAATTCAATATAGGTTCTTATCCTAATATCAAAGACTCTATCCGGCAAAAAATGAGAAATTTCTTTCAAGATTCTAATCATAAATTAGAGGAGTATTTAGGTATCAAGTTTAATTGGTAATACTCAGCCTCTACTAACAGTGGAAATGGAGTTTATTTCCCAGATTGTTTGAAAATGGTTATAGTAGAGAATAAATAATAACTTTATTCCTGTTACTAGACAAAATTATGGCATTACTAGAAGATTTAGAAAGACAATTTGAACAGGAATATAGATAAATATCAGGAGGATATAAATATGCCTTGATTAAATAGAAGAGAATAAAGGATAAAATAATAACGAATATAGCAAAGAATGTTACAAACTTCGGCAAACCCTTTGATTAACATTTGGCAGAAACAGTTAGGATAAATTCTACCAAATTTGTGGGAAGCTATTAATGGAATTACGGAGATTTATTATTTATTTCCTGCTAAAACTTTTTCAACTAGAGTTTGAGTTTTCCGATAGGGAATAACTTCAGCAATTATTATCTAATCAAAATTATCAAAATTAAAGGAGTAATTATACTACAACAAATTAAACGGATAATTTATAAGGTAATGCCAGTTTGAAAAAATATTCCTAGATTAACTTTTTTTAGTAAATGTTAGTAGTCAGGTAGGATTTATAGAGGTCTGGCGACGTCAAGAAGTTAGGAGCATAGAAGGCTTGATTTTAGTAGTATGGTCAGATTACTTTTGAGTATAAATTTTTCCCTATTCTCTCTCTTTCTCTGACTGCTGCTTTTTTGAAAAATTCTATCCAAACTGCCAATCAACTACTACGAATTAGCAGAAAAATTCCGAGAACAACAACAGTGGTATAAATCTATTACTACCTATCGCCAGACAATCAAACTCAACCCGACTTTTTCTTGGTATTACTATAAATTAGGGCAAGCTTTGACTCAACTACAAAACTGGGAAGAAACTATTACCGCTGACCAACAAGCTATCAAACTAAATTCTGATTTTTCTTGGTCTTACCACCACTTGTGAGTAGAGATTTTTCCCTATTCTCTCTCTTTCTCTGACTGCTGCTTTTTTGAAAAATTCTATCCAAACTGCCAATCAACTACTACGAATTAGCAGAAAAATTCCGAGAACAACAACAGTGGTATAAATCTATTACTACCTATCGCCAGACAATCAAACTCAACCCGACTTTTTCTTGGTATTACTATAAATTAGGGCAAGCTTTGACTCAACTACAAAACTGGGAAGAAACTATTACCGCTTACCAACAAGCTATCAAATTAAATCCTGATTTATTGCCTCTCCTTTTAAGGAGAAAAAAGTGCTCTTGAATTTCCTTATTTTCAATCCTCCAGGGTAAAACCAGAGGTAATTATCCATTATCAATTAATGAACGCTTACCAACAAGCTATCAAATTAAATTCTGATTTTTCTTGTTCTTACCACCACTTGTGAGTAGAGATTTTTCCGTATTCTCTCTCTTTCTGTAACTTCTGCTTTTTTCAAAAATTTTATCTAAACTACCAATGAACTACTACGAATTAGCAGAAAAATTCCGAGAACAAAAACAGTGGAAGGAAGCTGTTACTAACTACCCCCAGGCAATAAAATTAAACCCTAATTTTTCTTGGTATTACTATAAATTAGGGCAAGCTTTGACTCAATTACAAAACTGGGAAGAAACTATTACCGCTTACCAACAAGCTATCAAATTAAATCCTGATTTATTGCCTCTCCTTTTAAGGAGAAAAAAGTGCTCTTGAATTTCCTTATTTTCAATCCTCCAGGGTAAAACCAGAGGTAATTATCCATTATCAATTAATGAACGCTTACCAACAAGCTATCAAATTAAATTCTGATTTTCCTTGTTCTTACCATCACTTTTGAGTAGAGATTTTTCCCTATTCTCTCTCTTTCTCTGACTGCTGCTTTTTTAAAAAATTCTATCCAAACTGCCAATCAACTACTACGAATTAGCAGAAAAATTCCGAGAACAAAAACAGTGGAATGAAGCTGTTACTAACTACCGCCAGGCAATAAAATTAAACCCTAATTTTTCTTGATCTTACTATAAATTAGGGCAAGCTTTGACTCAAGTACAAAACTGGGAAGAAACTATTACCGCTTACCAAAAAGCTATTAAAATCAATCCTGATTTTCCTTAGTCTTACCATCACTTTTGAGTAGAGATTTTTCCCTATTCTCTCTCTTTCTGTAACTTCTGCTTTTTTCAAAAATTCTATCCAAACTGCCAATGAACTATTACGAATTAGGAGAAAAATTCCGAGAACAACAAAAGTGGGAGGAAGCTGTTACTAACTACCGCCAAGCAATAAAACTCAACCCGACTTTTTCTTGGTCTTACTATAAATTAGGGCAAGCTTTAACTCAACTACAAAACTGGGAAGAAACTATTACCGCTTACCAACAAGCTATTAAACTCAATCCTGATTTTCCTTGGTCTTATCATCACTTAGGAAATGCTTTACTTCAACTAGAAAAATGGGAAGAAGCAGTTAACACCTACCAGAATTTTCTTCAACTAAATTCTGATAATTGTTGGGCTTACCATAAATTAGGAGAAGCTTTATTTAAACTAGGAGAATTTGACCAAGCAATTCTTTCTTATCAAAAAGCAATTAAACTCAATCCAGAAATTAAAGGTACTCATCAAAAATTAGCAGATATTCTGTTTCAAACTGGAAAACTAGAAGCAGCAGAAACAGCATATCGTCAGGCAATAAAACTTAATCCAGAAGTGGTTTGGTATCGCCAATGTTTGGGAGATGTCTTACTGAAACAAAAAAGATTAGACGAAGCGATCGCTACTTATTTAGAAGTTGCTCAAATTACTCCTAATCTAACTTGGATGCACCTACAGTTAGGAGATGCTTTTGCTCAACTTTGTCAGTCAAATTTAGACGAAACTATCAATTACTATTGCCAAGCTATTAAAAATCCAGACCTATATCCAATTTATCAAAAATCACTATATCTCATCAAAGCAAATCCAGAACTATACCTGGAATTAGGAAATTATCTAGCACAAGAAAATCAAATTTATGGAGCCATCATTATTTATTACCTGTTGCTAGAAATATTACCAAATCAAATAGAGATATATCGGCAACTCGGCAAAATATTCCGGCAAAAAATTAAACTAGAACAACAACTCAATTCATTTTATTCTGCCGTTGAAGCTAACCCAGATAGTCAATTTTACTATCACTTAGGATTAGCATTAACGAAACAACAAAAATGGTTAGAAGCTACCATTAATTATTATCGTGCTATAAAACTTAATCCTGATTTTGCTTGGTGGTCTGATATTCGTATGTGGGAAACTTTTAACAAGCAAGATCAACTCCAAAAAACAGTTAATTTATTTCAAGAATTTATTGATTCTCGAAATAACTCAGTATGTCATTATCTCAACTTAGCTGAAGCTCTAACTCAAGTAAATAGAAAGACTAAAGCAATAGAAATTTATCAAACTGCCTCTCAACAACAAATTAAACAAAACTATCCTAACTTTTTTCTAAAATCCCAAAAGTTGGCTAAAATCTCCCTCCCCAATTTTCTCGTAATTGGAGTTAAAAAAGGGGGAACTACATCTATTTATCATTATCTGATTCAACATCCACAAATTTTACCAGCTATTAAAAAAGAAATTGATTTTTGGTCTTTCCATTTCCATCGAGGTTTAGATTGGTATCGGGCACATTTTCCAGCAATTCCAGAATCAGAAAAATTCTTAACAGGAGAAGCAAGTCCTAGTTATTTGGATGCTCCAGATACTCCTGCTAGACTATTTCATTTTTTCCCAAAAATTAAACTAATTGTTCTATTAAGAAATCCAGTCGATAGAACTATATCTAACTATTATCACGAAGTCCGTTCAAACGCAGAGAATATGTCTGTTGAAGAAGTAATTCATTCTAGACTGGAAAAACTGATAAAAATTTCATCTAGTCTAGTCAAAGAAAAAGATTATTGGAATTATCAGGGAGATTATATAGCCTCTAGTGTCTATCTAGATTGGCTGCAGAAATGGTTAAATATTTTCCCCAGAGAACAGTTGTTAATTTTGCCTAGTGAAGAATTTTATAATGACCCGAAAAACACCATGAAGCAAGTTTTCAATTTTCTCGGTTTGCCAGATTATCAAATACAAAACTATCCCAAATTAAATGCTGGTTCTTATACATCTATCAGTGAGTCACTTCGACAAAAGTTAAGCGATTATTTTCAGCCTCATAATCAGCGTTTAGAGGAATATTTAGGTATGAAATTTAATTGGTAGAAGTAAGTAACAAGGAAAAAGGAAGTAGGCTTTAGTTATCTAGGATAGAAGGATTCATTAATTGATAATTGATAATGGATAATTGATAATTACCTCTGGTTAAAACCTCTACGGAATTGAATATCCCGAAATTCAATAGCACTTTTTTCCCCTATCCAAGGGGAGGCTTCAAGGCGCGAATTATTTAATTATTAATTATTAATAATTCGGTAAATATTGAAAAAACAAACAAAAGGTAAAAATGATTGAGATGGCTTTCTCAAATGAATTTAAAGCTATTTTTAAGCATCTCTGATCAAATAGAAAAATTTAGTAGATAATTTCAGCGAGAATGCTCCACATCCCTGTCGCGATCGCCTCTTTTTCTTGCCTGAAAAAATAAGCTTTGTGCTTTAGAACTAGAGACATTTAGATAGGGCTTGCTGATTAAATATCAAAGCATTTACAGAGAAAGGTTTTAGCCTTTTTATATCTGGAAAAAGTATCTAGTTTTCAGCTCTTTATCCTCAAAAAGGAGCGCATTTTGGGCAAGAGTTGAGCAAAAAAATTACTCCCCTGCTCCCCTACTACCCTACTCCTTAAAAAAGACTTTTTCAGTAAACCCTAGATATTAAGTATCTTAGCTCTATATCTTATATTCATCATTTTGTCAAATTATATAATTTCTTGAATATTTATACTTGTCTGAATTTTGTTTTTTTGAGCTTTTTTTCCTAGGCTCAAAATTGCTAAATTTGAGGTGTAATTAACGATAATACTTGATTGTAGAGTGTTAAAGATTAGTCTTTTTTGAGGTTTAGACACAACATTGGCACAATACCTTATGTACAGGATATGATACCAAATCTCTGAAATAACGCAAGCTCGTGAAATAATTTGTCACAATCTTTGAAAAATGAGGATGATGAAATTTATAAAAACAATCTCAAAATATAATTTAATTAGTAAAATTTATATTGAGTGTTCAGTATAAAATTCTAGAATATTCTGATTATCATCTTGACTAATACCATTTTAGTTGACCAAATTTTCACGGCACATTGCTTGGTCAAAATAGTGTAACTCAAAGTAAAAATAACATTTAGCTATCAGCTATTAGCTAGGGTTTGCGGAAAAAGTATGTATGGGTTCCGGTAGGAGTCAGGAATTAGGAGTTAGGAGTTATACGATTTCTCAAAAATCTTGCTATCTTTGATTGAGTGGAGAAATATGGGAATTGTGGGAGGTGGGGAGGAGAGAAAAAGTAGTAGTAATAATCACTAACGCTCCTAATAATTGTCAAAAACAGACTTTGAATTTTGGTAACTACTTGAGTGTTGAAGTATAGCCGAAGTATATCATTACTTTTGGTAATTGGTATTAGGGGAATTTATAGAGGAGGTAGGAGGAAGAATTGTCTCTGAATTTTTCCAATCTTGTCTGCCTAAAATACTGACTTTTTGAGTTTTTTAGACTGAAAAGCTGGCACTTTTTTTGACCTCAAAAAGCACTTGCTTTTATCTGTAAATGCTTTGAGAATTAATTAGCAGCCCTAGCTATTGAAGAAGGAGTCAGGAAACAGAATATGAGAGACAGAATAATTAGTTGGGGATTCTCAACCCCAACCAATTGTAGACACCACGGGTGACGATGGGGATTTATACCCCATAAAGCTTCCAGCACTGTTTTTTTGTGATAACAAGCATTTTTAACTTCAACCTACTTATAACTACTTAAAATTTGAGACAGAAGTAACTTTAGCAATTGCTTCTAACTTCATTCTCGACGGATAGTTACCTTCTTTTTTAACTCGCTTAACTTCTGCTTCTGAAATATTCAATTTCAAGTATTTAGCTATTCCTCGGAGAATATCACTTCTATCAATTATTCCTGCTACTGCTCCAGCAGGAGAAAGTACAGTTATTTGATTTTGTTGATGAAATTCCATAGTTTTAATAACTCCTAATAAACTAACCTCTTCTGACACAGTAACCATCTGATTTAGAGGGCAAATAATCATCCTTAAAGTTTGAGTATCCCGATAACTTTTTTCAATATAGCGAATAGCATCAGCATAAACAAAACCAAGATAACGACCCCTCTGAGCAGCAAAATAAGTTGAAAATTTAGAACCTTTGAAAATGTATTTATCGGCAAACTGACTGAGAGTTAAATCTGCATCTACTACACGAAAATCTTGAGTCATTACCTCTAGAGCTTTAATATTAATTAACGCTGACTGTAAATCAGTTATGTGCTGATAAATTCTGGCATTACGCATAGCAAACCAGCCAATTAATCCAATCCCAAAAATACTATAATCTCTAGTCATCAAAACTACTATCAACCCTAAAATAATTCCTAACCATCCTAAACCTTTACCACTTTTAGCTGCCCATCTTACCCCTGTAAAACGACTACCAGTTATTTTCCAAATAGTCGCTTTTAATATCTCTCCGCCATCCAAAGGTAAGCCAGGAATTATATTAAAAATCGCTAAAATTAAATTTATTTCTGCTACTCTACTCATTAACTTCCCAACTAAACTTGATGTTGGGAATATAAAACTTGTTAAACCTAATAAAAAGAATAAAACTAAACTAACCAAAGGTCCGGCGATCGCTACTTGAAAAGCTTCTCCAGGATTTCTATAATCTCGATCTATTGAAGCAACTCCACCAAACAAAAATAACGTTATGGAATTAACCTTAATTCCTTGAGAAATAGCAACTAAACTATGACCTAATTCATGTAATACTACGGAGAAAAATATTAGTATAGCAATTACCAATCCAGCACCCCAAGCTAAAAAAATCCCCTTTTCTTGGTAATCTTGACTATTGATGTATATTGCCCAAAGTAAAATAACTAACCACGAGTAATCCAGAAATAAAGGGATACCAAATAAATTGCCTATTTTCCAACTTGCCTGCATTAATTCGTTGTTGATTTTTTATTAAAATAGGGAATAGGGAGTAGCTTACAGGGATATGTTTTTTACTTTCTGGTTGTGACTAGACTTGGAGGACTTGGTGATCAGGTAAAAAGGGAGAAAAAAGCGCATATATTAAGACAAATGTGAATTTTAATTTTCCAGCTTTTGTACTTCCTTGTCTACCTTTTTACTTTCCCCCTCTCCCCACACTTCCGACACTTCCGACACTTCCGACACTTCCGACACTTCCCTCCCCCCTAAAAATGGGGGAATCTCTTCTTTCTCAAGAGAATACCCCCCTGTACTTGATAACTAAAATCAGGTTATATCTATCTATAGCCTATAGCATACCAGCACTACCAAGCCCTAAAATTATTCCTGCTCCCAAAATATGACCAAAACTGGTAGTAGCTAATAATTCTGGTATTCCAAAACCAGTAAAAATTGCTGGTAACGATACGGGTAAATCTGGCCCTTGTCCACGATTTTGCTTTGAAATAGCATAGTAGCCGATGACAATTGCCACTAAATTACAAGTTATCATTATAATTGCTACTTTTGGTGACCACTCTGCAGAGAGAGGATGAGATTGTGCTGCTAGAATTAAACCAGAGTAAATCAAGTTCTTATCTCCTTAAATTAAAAAGATTTGTAGCAAATTTAAAATACCTTGCCCGATCAGGTGGTTTTTAAATCAACTTATGTTTTATGTTTTGTGTTTTGCAAATTATAAAGAAACTTTAGCTAAAAGCTATAATTTGTTTTAATAATTAACAATGACTTTAAGTTTTGATACAAAAATCTAAAATTTAGTTAATAGTAGGTATAATTAATGCGCGTCAAAATTTGTGGAATTACAAAACTAGAGCAAGGACAAGCGATCGCTCAGATGGGAGCAACAGCTCTAGGATTTATCTGTTTTCCCAAATCACCTCGTTATATTACTCCAGAAAACATCATAAATATTGTCGAGCAATTACCAATAAATATTGATAAAATAGGAGTATTTGTTAATCCTGAAATAGATTTATTATCAGAAATAGTTATAAATACCAAATTAAATGGAATACAACTACATGGTGATGAATCTCCAAAATTTTGTCATCAACTACGTCAGTCAATACCAAATAACATAGAAATAATCAAAGCGCTTAGAATCAAATCTCCTCAAGATTTAACAAGAGCAAAAATTTATGAAAATCATGTCGATACTTTACTTCTAGATGCTTATCATCCAGATAAATTAGGAGGCACTGGTAAAACCTTAGATTGGAAAATTATTGAAGAATTTCACCCTACTTTTCCTTGGTTATTAGCAGGTGGTTTAACTCCAGAAAATGTAACAACAGCAATAGAAAAATTCATATTTGTTTCTGAACCTAAAATAGAATTTAATAATGAACTTCATAATAACTTTTGTGGCATAGACTTATCTAGTGGTGTAGAAAGGGCGCCTGGTGATAAAGATTTAGTTAAAGTCAAAGAATTATTTGATAGTTTGGCGAAACTTAGGATTAAAGTGTAGAAAGAAAACCAACTATCATGTCTGGTACAACTTTATAGAAGCTATTTGGTATCTTTGCCTGGGATTAAATTTTTGAGTTATGAGTCGGGAGTGGAATAGAGGCAATACACCGAAAAGATTGAAAAATTCTCTCTTACTCCCTTACTCCCCTACTTTGAAGATTAGAATCAGATTTTTATCATCATTAAATCTTTCTATCTATACTTCCTTAGTAGAAAATCATAAAGATTTTCATTTTATGAAGCTTCTAAAAAAATTCGGCGGGTCAAAGGAATTTTGGTTGCATCCTCACAAAAATTTTGATATCATAAAAATTAACTGGGTTTACTCGCCTATATACATGATTTTTTGTTCAACTAAATTTCCTTTCTAGTAGATAATCATAGCAAATCCGGGTATAAAAACAGGCTTGTCCCATGGTTCAATCCCTTGTTTAGCAAAAGCTTTCAATAATGGATAATGGATAATTGATAATTGATAATTGATAATTGATAATTACCTCTCCCTAAAACGGATAGGATTGAATAAAAGGAAAATCTTTTCTCTCTTGGTCGATTGGATATGGCGTAAGCGCGTTCCGCACAACGCGCGTTAACGCGGAGCGACATGAAAAGCGTTTCGCTCCGCGACATGAAACGCGGCTCTGTTAAGAGCGGGAGACCTCGCCATCCCATCTACCAGGTCATGCTCCGCTTGCCGACCGCTTGTTTCTCCTTGAAAGGAGAGGCTTTAAACCTTTATTTTTCGGTAACTTTAAAAAATACCCTCTCAGTAAGGTGGATTTGGTATCAAATATTCAGGAATTTTTCCCAGGAGCAATACCAGAAATATTTTCATCTTGTGCAGCTCCCATAAATGCTTGTTTTTCCCGGATCAAATTTTTCCATCCATCCCTCCTCAGTAGAAAACCACAAACATTTTCATTCTGTGAAGCTCCTGAAAAAAATCGGCGGGTCAAAGGAAATTCGGTTGCATCCTCACAAAAATTTTGATATCATAAAAATTAACTGGGTTTACTTGCCTATATACATGATTTTTTATTCAACAAAAGATAGTATAGTTTCCAGGGCGATAGAACTCCGTTCCGCTTTTGCTGCGCGACATGAAAGGCGGAAGCTATATCGCTCAGGTTGTAGAAAGGAAAATCAAAAGACTTCTTGCAGAAGTCAGGGAATAGGGAATAGGGGGTAAAAATTGTTGATTTTATGTCTTTAATTAATTTAATTAAAAATTTTGCAAGAAGTCTAAAGTAAAAGATACAGTCAGGGGTTCTATAGAATCTTCCTCAACTATCCATAAAATTTGCTCTTACTTTCACAAATCAATCTAAATATTGACCAAAATATAGCTAAAATATTCAGGTTTTTATTCTTTTTAATTGTGCATAAATTATAACTGAAACAATACTCCAATATATCGGAGCAAAAACATATTGGCTCAGAATGCTTACTAGATCATTTACCATTTCTGATTTAATCACATAAGCTGTGATAATTGTTAATGGAAATATTATCAAAAAGCCAACTCCAAATAAAATCAATTTAAGTCTAGTAATTAACCAGAAATACCCTTTAGTTAACTCCCAAGTATACCTAATTCCATCTACAGGTGAAACACCATCAATTGTAACAGTATGCCAATAAAAACCAAGGCGTGTACCAATATAAATTATTGGTAAAAGAAGTAAGATTAAAAAAGATTGACTTGACATTAATTCAATTGGCATAAATGTAATTGGAGCGAATACAATCAAAGGCAAAATTAATATAGGAAACCACCTTTTTATACCTCTGGAAAATGCTTCCATCAATGTAACCTTGCTGCCATTCAGATATCGCCAAATATAAAAATAACTAATTGCGAATAACCAGGGAACAACAAATACTATCAGAAGTCTATCTAGCCAAGAGCCTATCGTGCTAGATTCTGGCAAAAAAATTATAATTATTGCTAATATAATAGCAGGCAAACCTATAACTAAAAGAGGTAAATATATAGCAATAATAGTTTTTAAAGTTTCCTTGAGCAAATTTCCATAACTAATATCTTTGTATTCCATAATCTGGTATAATCAACAATTAAATTTTAGGAAAGTATTTGGCTATCAGCTATCAAATTCATAATTAAATATATAGGGAAATTACTATTAATATTTTGAACCACAATTCGCAGTTAAACTTATGGCAATCGTAAATTAGTTATGACAATTTTTATAAGAGTTAATTTTAACTTAAAACCTAGAAAATTCTGACTGTACCTCGCCAATCCAACAGTTACTCCTAATACCATTTCTCAAAAACTTTATCTATTTCAGAGTAGGGGAGTAGGGGAGTGTAGGGACGTTGCATAAGGGCGTCCCTACGGGAGAAGTAAACATAAGAATAATTAACATTAACTGACAAGTAATTATCAAAAAAGTTATTCGGCTTGAGTTAATTACTTAAGAATTGAAGTGCCACTCAAGTATAGCATTACTTTTAGTAATTGGTATAACTCAGTTATAACTCCTGTAACGACGAAATGCCATTCGTCCCTACCACCAAAATATGACAACTTAAATAGGATTGCTATAGAACATATTAGCTAAATTTCGCTATCAATAATTAATATAGATTTTTATTCACAAAATAGCCTAAATACCAACATAAATAGGAAACAAAATAGTTTAGTTTTAAGTCACAAGTAACTCGTAAGGATCGGGGGACATCTAACGCCAAAATCAAATGCCAAAGATGGAAAAAACGCAATCCTAAAACCTAGAATATTTATGTATTCTTCTACAAACCTTACTTTTTCAACAATCAAATTAGTAGTAACATAGGAGTATCCAAATAACATGGCAAATATCTCAGGAGATAACAATGATAATCTCTTAATTGGCTCTCCAGAACCAGATTTTATGGAAGGTTTTGGTGGAAATGATACTATTTTTGGTGAAGCAGGAGATGATACTCAAGATGGAGGAGAAGGAGAAGATGAAATTTTTGGTGGTATTGGATCTGATTCTTTAATTGGTGGTGAAGATAATGATTTCTTGCAAGGAGAAGATGGACGTGACTCACTATTGGGTGGCCCAGGAGAGGATAGTATTGAAGGTGGTCTGGGGAATGATTTTTTATTAGGAGAAGATGGCAACGACTCTTTATTTGGAGAAACTGGAGATGACTTAGTAATTGGTAATCAAGGATTTGATTTAGTTACTGGAGGGGATGGTAACGATACATTAAGGGGTAGTCAAGGGGATGATAGTATATTTGGAAATCTTGATGATGATGTAATATTTGGCGACCTAGGAAATGATATTGGTAATGGCAGTATAGGTAATGATTCTCTTTTAGGTGGTGAGGGTGATGACTCTTTAGATGGAGGTAGTGGTGATGATACTATTTTCGGAGAAGCAGGTAATGATTTACTATTTGGAGGTATTGGTAGTGATTTTATTAATGGTAATAGGGGAAACGATCAAGTTTTTGGTGGAGAAAATGTAGATAATCTTCGTGGTGGAAAAGGTGATGATACAATATTTGGTGAACAGCAGAATGATTCTCTTTTTGGTGACTCAAATAATGATTTAGTTATTGGTGGTATTGGTGAGGATACATTGTTTGGTGGAAAAGATAATGATACCCTTCAAGGTAGTGATGGTAATGACTCTTTGCTAGGTGATCGAGGCAATGATATATTATTTGGTGAAGCTGGAGAAGATACATTAACTGGTGGGGAAGGATCTGATATTTTTGTGCTACCTGGAGAATTAGGTAATGTTGATGTAATAAATGATTTTAATCCCTTAGAAGATTTCTTGGCTTTAAGTGGTAATTTGACTTTTGAAGATTTAACTTTTGAACAAGGAACTGGTTTAAATTTTAGAGATACATTAATTACTATTGAGAATGGGAGATTATTAGCAATATTGGTGAATGTTCCAGCTTCCATAATTTCAGAGGAAGACTTTATAGATATTAGTCAACCTTTACCTGAAGCTGATTCTAATACTAATAATACTGATGAAGTTCTATAATTATTGAGAATTATCAGACCAGTTTTCCAACAGATAGCGTAATCTTAACCGGGGAATATAAGGCCAACCTCCCTTTGTTTCAATATCCTTGAGTAAATTGTAAAGTGCCTGACGATTATCTGGCAATGTTTTTTGAAATGAACCTTCTCTAATTTCTTGATGTAAGCTTTCCAGAGTTCGTAGGATAGCCAATATTGCCATTGGATCGTCCTGGTGATTTTCGGCTATAGCCTTTACTGAATCTGCTAATGATTGTAAATCACTATGTAAATTTGTTGACTCATTTTCTATATTTGTTTCCATATTACCAATTAAGAGCAACTTGACCAATCCCCAGACTAAAGCCAGATAAATTCTAATATAATAGGTCACAGAGAGTATATCGGCAAATATTTATCCAAATATTATTATAGGCTATTCCTTGTGATTCGGTCTTCTACCGTAACAGTCTAACTATAATATTATGTAGCAAACATTTATCACGGCTGCTCTCACATCTTCTCCAGAGCTTTTGCTACCCCTTATGTTGATAAATGTTAGCTCTTAGATAATTAGTTAAATTCAGTCATGGCAAGATATTAACTTAAGTATATTTACTTATGCAATTTTAATTTGTATAACTGAATTTAAGAAAAAGTAACCAGCAATGTAAAATATTATTTTGGGTTAATACTTAAAGATAAATCTACTCTCACACCAACCAGATTGAGAATGTGAAGAATAACTTTATCCTAATTGCCCTAACTTTCCCATCAAATCTAAAATCTAAAACTGGATTAATCATACTGCGTAAACATATAACGCAGTAGCAATGTTAAATATTGAATGTTGAATCTTGAGGTTGACAATGAGGTATCGCACTTTAATTGCGGCACTATTAGCTGTGTGTTTGAGTTTTTTAACCGCCTGTTCAGAAGGCATTGATAGTAATAAACCACTTACTTATGAAGACATTGTAAATACTGGCTTGGCCAACAACTGTCCTGAGTTACCAGAAACTGCTCGTGGTTCTATTGCTCTTGACCAAGATGAGTCTTACATTTTGACAGATTTGTGTTTGCAGCCAACTACCTATTTCGTTAAGGAAGAACCAACTAACAAACGCCAAGAAGCAGAATTTGTTGAAGGAAGAAAATTAACACGGTACACTTCTACTTTAGATCAAGTAACAGGTGAGCTTGTCTTTAATGAAGATGATTCTTTGACATTTAACGAACAATATGGTATTGACTTTCAACCCATAACTGTTCTTTTACCAGGTGGAGAAGAAGTTCCATTTCTATTTACTGTCAAAGGACTTATTGCTAATAGCCAGCCTGGTATTACTGCCATCAATACTTCTACTGATTTTAAGGGAATATACAATGTTCCTTCCTACCGAGGCTCTAGTTTCCTAGACCCGAAAGGTCGTGGTGTGACTTCAGGATATGATAATGCAGTAGCTTTACCAGCTAGTTCAGATGATGAAGAGTTTGTCAAAGCTAATGTTAAGTCAGCGGATACTCTTCTCAAAGCTGGTGAGATGTCCCTTCAAATTACTAAAGTAGATGGGGAAACAGGTGAAATTGTTGGCTTCTTTGAGGCGGTTCAGCCTTCTGATACAGATTTAGGCGCAAAAGAAGCTGTAGAAGTTAAAGTTCGTGGTACTTTTTACGGTCGGGTAGACACAGTTTCTTAGGCTAATTGACATACTTCCCCGACAAATCAAACGATTGTGTCGGGGTAAAATTATAGTAATCTTCTTGGGGGACAAGCATCTTGGAATTAAAGTTTTTCCAGTCTTTAGGCTGGAGATTATATGGTTTGTACTAGAGATGCTTAAGAGTCCTAAATTTTTGTGAAAAATAATTGAACTAGCTATTAATAAACAGCTATTTAATATTATTGTTTATATATACTTATAATATAATTAGTATTAGGTAGTGATCCAAAATTAATTTAGATATACTCTAAAGCTGAAAAGCATAAGTTGTAAAAACTACAAATCAGCTCTAACTAAAACTATAATTAACGTAGTTGTGTTTGATATCACAGTCTAATAATCCTCAACTCACACCATTTATTATATATATCCATCAATATAATCTTTATGTGATCTACCATCAGTGGTTGGCTCTCAAAATCATCGTAAAAAATCGGTAAGTGGGAAACCAGCCTGTTTTAACGGCTGGATGGAAACGACACGACGGGTTTTAACCCGTAGTCCAAATTCGTGTTATGATTAAGTCCAAAGACACGAAGACCTCTGAATCATGGTGAAAGCCCGATATCTAGTGGACGCTTCAGTTAAAGGGTAGCTAACCGAAAAGGTGGCTCGGTGCTTGCCAGCACTCTGTTTCCAGCCGTTAGACAGCACGTTGTACCTCAGAGCGAGTGAATCAACTAACAACCTAAAAAAAAGTAGCCTCAATGGTCGCCAGACCGGAGAGAGTAGTGGCGATTGGCACCGCCTTGTGAGCTGCTGCTGCTGCATTCGTACTACGGTACGGTGCTGGCAATGTGGCCGTTTCGAGCAGTGTAGAAATCGTGGTTTTAACCCGATTTACAACTCCTAGTCACGAATCCACGCGACTTTAGTCCGTGGAGTGTCAAAATATAGCTATGTCTACCACCATCACTCAAGAACTAAAAAGTGAAAACCTAGAACTGTTGCACCAGTATCAACAGTCTCCTTCTCATCAACTCCGGAACCAATTAGTTAAACTTAATGTTGGACTTGTAAGAAAGGAAGTTTATCATTGGTTAAATAGATGTACGGAAACCTATGATGATTTACTCCAAGTAGGTTGTATTGGATTAATTAGAGCAATTGAGCGATTTGATATTTCCAAGGGACGAGCCTTTAGTTCTTTTGCTACTCCTTATATCCGAGGCGAAATTCAGCATTATCTACGAGATAAAAGTCCTTCTGTACGTATCCCTAGAAATTGGTTAGCTATGGATCGGCAGGCCACAAAAGTGATACAAGACCTCAGAGCAAAGTTGAAGCGGAAACCTACAGATTTAGAGGTGGCTTCTGCTTTGGATATTTCTTTGGACCAGTGGCATGAAATTCAATTGGCCTGTCGTAACCGTGCCCCTCTGAGTTTAGATGCTCCAGTTCAAGATGAAGCTGATGGAGCTACTTGTTTGGGAGAATTAGTCCCGGATAGTCAGTATCGTAGTTTTCAGTTAGCTCAAGAAGACCAAATTCGTTTGCAGCAAGCATTAGCTAAATTGGAGGAGGGTACTCGTAAGGTTTTGGAGTTTGTATTTTTGTGTGATTTGACTCAGAAGGAGACAGCCGAGCGAATGGGAATTAGTGCTGTTACTGTTTCTCGTAGAGTTAAGAAGGGCTTAAAATCTTTGCAAAAAATAATGGAATAGTAATTAATAGCCAAACTAAAACATTAGAAGCTAACTATTATGTCAAGAAATTTTGATGAAGTCAAAACCCTTGATATTACCTCCTTTCACTCCGTTCCATTCGCATCGGACGTACTTTTCAATAATTGATAATTGATAATTGATAATTGATAATTGATAATTACCTCTCCCTAAAAGGAAGAGGATTGAATAAAAGGAAATTTTTTTTGTTTCTCCATGAATAGAGAGGCTTTATACCTTTATTTTTCGGTAAATTTTCCCACCTACTTACTTATTTATATATATACATAATCATCAATAATGATATAAGTCTTCTATTGAGATAAAGTTATTTAATTATTTTGAGCGCTCAGATTAAGTTGTAGATAAAATTAACCTGCTCCCCATAGTCTACAACTTAATCTGGAAATACTGAATTTTAATAGATACTATTACAAACCCCGCCCAAGTTATAGATATGGGTGGGGTTAGTTTTTTATACCGACTATATTCCAGTCTTTTGTGAAAGGCATGATTAGATTTTGCCTTTCATCCAGTGCTTGAATAAATTCTCTTTAACCATACTTTGTCGCAACACTTCAACTAAATATTCTTGGGCTTCCTCCCGACTCAAGCTTTTAACTTCGTCCCGTAGAACTTGTAATTTGAATTGTTGCTCCATAGTTAAGCTGCTAGACATTTCCATAGTTAACTCCTCCTTGTTTAGATAGTAGATATTGGCCTATGTATTAAGGCCATTACTATCCTAAATGTTATATATTTCCTAATATGTAAATTATCGTAACATTTGCTTGACATACTGTCCATCATGTACATTATAAAATTAATTTATTCCACAAAAGTTAACATTAATTTAATAAAACCTCACTCTTAAGGGCAGGGTTTAAATAGAAGCTAGAAGTTTTATGATAATTAGGTTAGGACTTATGTCCTATGAAGTTGAAAAATGGAGGACTGGCTAATGGATGCAATGGAATTTTTTCAAAGAAGTGCTGGTAAATGGCGATCGCAACGTACAACCCATCACCTAGCCTTTAGACAAGCGGAAATGGGCAGCTCAGATATTGAAGTAACTAGCTTGGATGCTAAAGATCCAAAAATAGTAGAAATCTGCAAAATGCACGAAATCGATCCAAATTTGGCTGCTGGAGGAGCTTTTGTAACTTGGGATGGTTCTATGGCATGGGATAAAGATGATGAAAATCATAAGGGGTCAACTGTATTTGCTATTGTTCCTGACTCAGAAAATCCTAGAAAAGGCAGAATGTTGCGAGAGCGTGGCTATGCTGAAATTGTCCCAGTTGTGGGACTGTTTGAGATGGATGATGAGGATGGGCTAAATTTAATTACAGAATATGAAACTATGAGTTCTATTGAAAGATTCTGGTTTCCTAGCCCTAATCTGAGGATGCGAAGCAGTGCAGTGAAGAGGTTTGGTGGGTTTAATACTTCTACTTTTTGCACGGAAGTTCGGTTAGAGGAAAGTAACTCAGACTTAGAGGCAGAAAAATCAAAGGATAATGGACAATTTTATTCTGCTTTTGGTTGGTAGAATTTAGAATTTAGAATTCAGAGGTTAAATTCCCAGTTCACTAGGGTGTGTTTTTGGCTCAGAGCCGACATGAAAGGCTATGGGACATGAAAATGAAATGCAACGCACCGCCTATCCCAAATATTTCTATCCCAAATATTTCGGTGCGTTACGCTATTGCTCTATACGCAATAGTAAATTCATTTTGTGAAGCACCCAGTCAGAGGAGATGAATAGTAAAAATTTCCGACTATTGCTCTATACGCAATAGTAAATTCATTTTGTGAAGCACCCAGTCAGAGGAG
The DNA here is from genome assembly GCF_050016015.1 of Dapis hubbardiae BLCC-M172. Taxonomy (NCBI): domain Bacteria; kingdom Bacillati; phylum Cyanobacteriota; class Cyanophyceae; order Oscillatoriales; family Microcoleaceae; genus Dapis; species Dapis hubbardiae. The sequence goes on along the minus strand of NZ_JBNHEQ010000148.1, from coordinate 18,309 downwards.
ATGAATAGTAAAAATTTCCGACTATTGCTCTATACGCAATAGTAAATTCATTTTGTGAAGCACTCAGTCAGAGGAGATGAATAGTAAAAATTTCCAACTATAATATTTATCTAACTATACCCTATCCCCTGTTCCCTGTTCCCTGCAATATCAAAAATATTACAGATTGTTGCGTAAGTTAATAAAAGTATGACCTGGATTGCCTCAATCCCTTAATCTAAAGGTTGGCTATTGATGCAATTTTCTGAATCACGATAAAGCTTAGTGTGGTATGGCCACACTTGATAAATCACATTTAATAATTTTAAGGAGATTCTGACGTGGCGATTCCATTATTAGAATACAAACCTGTAACTCAAAACTCACGGGTTGCGGGTTATGAAGTCCCTGGTGACGACCAACCAATTATTTATTCTGCCGAACTTTTACCCTCTCAATCAGAGTGGAATGAGTTAATTTGGGCAGCTTATCGCCAAATTTATTGTGAACATCAAATTCTGAAGAGCGATCGCCAAATCTTCCTAGAATCTCAACTAAAAGATGGTCAAATTACAGTTCGAGATTTTATTCGAGGTTTGGTAATTTCTGCTCCATTCCGTCGGAACAACTACGAGACTAATAGCAATTATCGCTTTGTTGAGTTATGTGTTCAACGGGTGTTAGGTCGTGATGTTTACAGCGAAAGGGAAAAAATTGCTTGGTCTATTGTTGTAGCGACCAAGGGTATTGAAGGTTTCATTGATGAGTTGCTTGATAGTGAGGAATATTTAGACAACTTTGGCTTTGATACTGTGCCTTACCAGCGCCGTCGGGTTTTACCCCAGCGTGATGGAGGAGAAACTCCTTTTAATCTGAAGACACCTCGTTATGAGTTCTACTATCGGACTATTCTAGGATTCCCTCAAATCGTGTATCAAAATGAAATACGTCGCTTTATTCCTCAAGAAAAGAAGGCTCAGGCAGGCGATCCTTCGCTATTCTTGAATTTAGCACGGGGTCTTGGTGTACAAGGGATTGCAACAACAAAACCTAACTTAGGTAGTATTAACCTGGGTATGGTCCCTTATCGTAAAGTATAATTTACGGCTTGGCTTCAACACTTCTGTGGAGTGAAATTAAGTTTTGTAGAGGTGGAGTATTTGTCCAGAGTATTTAGTAAATTAAGCAAAATATCTGGTGTGAATATTCTGTCTCTACAAAATTTTTTTAGGTTGACAATCTCCTATAAATCTGAATTTTGAAATATATGAACTATGGATAAATAAGAATTATCTAAATGGGGTTTACCGAATGATTTAAGGTCTAAAGCGTCTCCTTTTCAGGATCAAGAAAAAAGAAAAAGAACATTTTGGTCAATTTAACTCGGAAAAGGGAAAATTATCCACATATTTTAGAGACGGGTTTGAAGTATTAGCCATAGCGTAATTAACTTATTGTCAGCTAGAAATGGCATTAGAGATTGAATGTATCAGGAAATATAAAAAGGAGATAGGGAATAGAGAATAGGTATGGAGGGAGAAAGAAATTAAGACAAATATTTATCGGTATTAAATCTAGGAATATATGTACTGAATACTTTTCTATCTACTAAATTTCAATCCCTTGAAGTATTAGTGCTTTTAGATTTTAGGCACTTCTTTGCTCTTTTAATACTTATTTTACAAACAGTCTCTTAGTATTGATAGTCTTGAGGGAGAATTAAAAGTAATTATAAGGAGGTAAATTGCCGATCTTAGGAGTTAAAAGATTTCCATCCTGATAGCTGACTAGCGAGCTAGCTGAATGCTTACTTTTATCTAACTATAAAACTCCCACCAACAAGTTAAAAAATTACCGAAAAATTAAGGTATAAAGCCTCTCCATGAATGGAGAAAAAAGAAAAAATTCCTTTTAGTCAATCCTTCTATTACAGAAGGGGTAATAATTAATTATTAATTGTTGAAGCTCCTTACTCCAGGATATCAGATCAAAAAAGTTAGTATGTTTCAGTAATTGTAAATAATAAGTTTACTAAGAGAGAGCTAGTAAGAAGGTTTGGCTAATATTTTCCTGGGATTTTGCATAGCTTAAATTATTTTCAAGGTAAGTTTGAGTATCTTTAGTACAATCTTGATTAAAAAAAACTATACGATCGCGTCCCTTTTCTTTCGCATGGTAAAGTGCTTGGTCTGCTTTGGCAATTAAAGATTGTGGAGAGTCTGCTTTAGTAGGGATGACACTTGCAACTCCCATACTCATAGTAACATATTTACTTACTCTAGAAGCAGAATGATTAATGTGTAGTTTGTGAATAGCTGTACGAATTAATTCTACTACTTTTTCTGCATTTTTATCAGATGTATTTGGTAAAATTATGGCAAACTCTTCACCCCCATAACGAGCTACTAAGTCTGCGGAACGTTTAACAGTTTGTTTAATTGTTTGAGCAATTTTTCGTAAACAATCATCTCCTGCTAAATGACCATAGTAATCATTGTAATATTTAAAATAATCTACATCACATAAAATTAGAGATAAAGGTGATTTAGTTCTTGTCAGTCTACGCCATTCTTTTTCTAAATATTCATCAAAAGAACGACGGTTAGCAATACCTGTTAAGCCATCTAGTCTAGCAACTTTTTGGAGTTGCTGATTAGTAATAATTAAAGCTGCTTCGGCTTTTTGTAAGGCTAAGTTTTGCTTTGTTAGTTTTGATTCTACTTGTTTTTGAGCTGTAATATCTATAATCAAACCTTTAATTGCTAATAATTCCCCATTTGAACAGTAAACTCCTTTACCTTGTTCCCAAATCCATTTTAGTTCTTTTTTGGCTGTAATTATCCGATAAATCAACTGAAATGGTTGATTGTTGACTAAAGCTTTTTGTCTTTCTTGCCCAAGATATTTTCTATCTTCGGGGTAAATTAATTGGTTATAGATAATTTGATTTTGAATTAATTCCTCGGGTTGATAACCAGTCAGACTATAAAAATTATCACTGACAAAGTTCATGTTTAAATTACAATCATTACTACTATAGTAAACCATGCCTGGTAAATTTTCTATTAGACTTTCTAGCATTAATTTATGCTCTTTGAGTTCATTTTCTACCTTTTCTCTTAAAGATATTTCTTGTTGTAATTTTTGATTTTGAGATTGTAGTTGTTTTTTCAAAGAATGTATTTGAACATGGAACTTAATTTTTGTTAAAACATCATCTGCTTGTATCGGCATTTTAATATCATCTAAGTTTTCTATATTTAATTGCTTAAGTTTGTTTATTTCATTTTGATTGGCTCTCATGAGAATTATCGGAATATTTTTTGTTGATTCTGAACTTTGCAAAAATTGGCAAATCTGTAATTTATCTTTTTCTAATGCCAGATTTATTAATATTAGCTCTACCGATATATTTTGTAATGTATTGATAGTTTCTTCTGCACTATGAGCTACTACAAATTCATACTCATTTTCTCTCAATAGACTAGATAATAACTTGAGGTTGCTATAGTTATTTTCTACTATACAAATTACTGCTTCAGGAGATGCTTGTAAATTTTTCATTTTTCTAAAAATCTGAAATTATTGACAATTAATTAAATATATAGCTAAGAAATAATTAGTGAGGACATAGATTGATAATTATTCTAGAAAGCGAAAATGTTTTTCCAACTGTTTCCTGTTCTCTGTTCCCTATTTCCTAATTGGGACATAGATTGATAATGAACCTAGAAAGCAAAAATGTTTTTCTAACTATTCCCTATTCCCTATTCTCTATTCCCTAATTCGGACATAGATTGATAATTAATCTAGAAAGCGAAAATGTTTTTCTAACTATTCCCTATTCCCTATTCTCTATTCCCTAATTCGGACATAGATTGATAATTATTCTAGAAAGCGAAAATGTTTTTCCAACTATTCCCTATTCCCTATTCCCTATTCCCTATTCCCTAATTCGGACATAGATTGATAATGAACCTAGAAAGCGAAAATGTTTTTCTAACTATTCCCTATTCCCTATTCTCTATTCCCT
>NZ_JBNHEQ010000148.1:0-14197 GCF_050016015.1 Dapis hubbardiae BLCC-M172 | reverse complement strand
ATTCCCTAATTCGGACATAGATTGATAATTAATCTAGAAAGCGAAAATGTTTTTCCAACTGTTTCCTGTTCTCTCTTCCCTATTTCCTATTCCCTGCTATTTTTTATATAAATAAGAAAAAAACCTCTTGCAAAGTTTGAGGATAATTGTATCCCTGAATCTTTATATTTCAACAGCACGGATTTTCCTTCCCCACCTAATTAAAGGTAAAATTCAGGCTGAAGAATTAAGCAAGAGGTTTAACTTTAGATGCTCCTGATGTACTAACTCCCTAGATATTTCCTACATCCCCAAAAAGAATGGGTTGTAGGATAATGGAACTTACAAAGGTTTTTAATTACCTTCAGAAAAGTTCATAGTTTGTCTGTACTCTTCTATAATAATACTCTTTTTATCAAATTAAACTGGGTTATTACAATAGCCCGATTTTATTCTATTCTTTCGTCAAAATGAAGAGGTAATGTTGAATAGTATAATTTACCTAACAGTAAAATTACTATAGCAGTCCTATTTTATTTGTGTATAAAAACCTTACCGCTTTTAGGGAACACTTAACTGGGAACAACTAACAAGGGCAAGTTTTAGGTTTTTTATCTACTTTTTGATTACCCGCAACATAAGGGCAGATTACTATATATAGCAATCCTATTTCAGTTGTAATATTTTAGTGGTAGTTAGGAGTTATATCAGATCCGGTTGAATAGTTATTATATAGTTGGGAGTGGGGAATAGGTTAGGGAGGTTGCATGCAACGTCCGTACGGGAGTAGTAGAAATTGAAGTAATTATAGAATTATAAACATATACTATATAACCGGATTATATATTAGGAGTCAGTTCATTAATTGATAATGAATAATGGATAATTACCCCAAGAAAAACCGCAACAGAATTGAATATATAGGATTACTATATATATAAATTAAGAATATTATTCCTGGTTTAATATTCGCAACCATAGAACAACTGTAGTACCACGATTAATTACTAAATATTGCTCTTTTAAATAACTGGGTAACCATTGAGTATCTACAGGAGAATAGACTTGAATTTTACCTTGCATTTCATCTATCAAATTACGAGCAATTACTAATCCTAATCCTGTTCCTGGAATATTTGTTTTAGCTTTTTCTCCCCGATAGTTTCGTTCAAATAAATGTTCTAAATCTTGGGATGGAATTCCATAACCTGTATCGCTAATAGCTATTGCCAGCATTGTTTCTGTTTCACTATTAATTGATTGAGGATGATTTGGTTGCGGAGATAAAGTTGCTAATTTAATATAAATATTTCCTTCTTTTGGAGTATATTTTAAAGCATTATCTATAATATTACTTAAGACTTCTCGCAAAGCTTTATAATTAGCTTGTACAATTGGTAAATTTTTAGGAACATCAACTTGTAAATCTATATTACTTTCATCGGCAATTGCTTTAGCAGAAACTAATAAAGGTTCTAAAACTTGTTGTACAGAAACTGACTCTAAAAAATTAGCTCCAGGTAAAAGTCGTAGAGGTAATGTTTTTTGATTAGCTTCTTGATGAGCATCTATTATTTCTTCTATATCTTCATTTTTAGTTGTGCTTTGAAGATACTCACTTTCAGCAGGAATACTCAATATGTCTTCCCCAACATCAACAGTTTTATCTATTTGTTCAATTAATTCTCTGAGGCGATCACTTTCCCGTAAAATACTATTAGCTATATTCCAGTTTTTGTCTTCTGGTAAAAATCTTTTCAGTAATAACTTACCAAAAGTTCTTAGTGCCGTTAATGGACTTTTCAACTGATGCAGTATATTGTGCATCGTATCAAATTGTTCAGATTGCAACTGTTGTTGTTGCTGAAATTGTCGCTTTAACCATTCAGAACGTTGATCTAAAATACAGGCTATGGCAATAGTATGAGCTACTTGTTGAATTTGAGTTTTTTCTTTTTGATTCCAGGGTCGGTCTTCTCTTGCTGTTACCAATAATCCCATAACTACTCCATCATGGATTAAGGGTAAAACAATTTGACGTTGTTGCCAAGGATAATTTTTTTCCCATCCAGTATTTGATTCTTTTGTACCGTTGCTTGCTTCTAAAATTGGAGAATTTTTCCCAATTGTTAAGGGTGCTGCTGATAATTTCGGAAGGTTCTCTAATGTTTGTATTTCTGAGGTTACTTTTAACACCGAATTTACTTCCCCATCTTGGGGTATTTCTGGATCTGCGATAATGGGAATTAGCTTAGCTTCACCCCCTTCTACCAGTTTCTCTGTCAAGTAAACTATACTTAAACTTGCACCCCAACTGGATACAAGAGCGATCTGGGATCTGCAAAGTCCAATAAATTCTGTACTGGTGGGCATTAGCATTGGAGCTATTTGTAGGATTTTCCACTGGACATCGGTTAATTTTAGACAATAAAGTGTATATTTTGTATCAAAATATTAAAAACACTTGAGTTTTTGAGTTAAAATTTATATAATCTTATCAAATTTGGTAGCCATAACTACACCCATCGGCTAACACAGGAGGTAAGGAAATTGGCTAGAAGACGTAAGCGCAAAAGCCGTCGTAGACAAGAAGGACGCAGAATTCTTGAGCAAGTTGCTCAGTATAGTATTGAAAGTGGTGAAGATAAACCAGTCACTGCTGCTCGTAAGTTTATTCATGCCCAAGGTATTGTCCCACCAGCTGTACTTCTAGTTAGAAGAAATGAGCATACCACTGATAGGTACTTCTGGGCAGAAAAAGGTTTATTTGGAGCCCAATACGTTGAAGAAAATCATTTCTTGTTTCCTAGCTTAAAAGTTTTGATAGAACTTAAGACACCTGAGAAAAAACAGGTACTTAATTCTACTCCAAGCATAACTCAAGTTTAAGGACGTTATCTAAAACGTTTTTTTTCTGGGTAAGCTAGTATGTTTTTTTGAGTTATGACCAATAAGTACGAACTTCTAATTAAATTAAGGAAGAGGGTAATGCTGAATTAGCATTACCAGATTATTTAATTTAATAGCAAACAGTCTAAAGATATTATTGCCCTTGAAGGCTAAAGTGACTAAGATTTCAAGCTTCCATCTGCCAATGGACTTGAACTCTTAGTTATTTTTATTTTTTATAGCTTACCAAAATAAATTACCGATACTATTTTGATAACATTTTTTAACAATACACAATAGAAATATCTACTAAGTGCTTGGGTTATCCCCCATTTTCTGTGAAAATTTTTCACAAACCCTTTAATTTTTCCCTTTACTTATCAAAACCTGAAAAAAAATAGGATTAATTGCTTGACCACTCTGAACCAACTTATTAAAATATAGCTTGGTTACTGTCGTGGTTTTTTCTAAAAATCACTCTTTCTCAGGAGTTTTAAGACAAAGGTGAACTCTTGATGTTTGTTAGTTTTTCTTACTAACTAAATAGGCAAAAGTTAATCAATCTCCTAACTTTTTATATTTTTAGTTTTATTCTTGGTATGCTTTCAAGTTTAGAGCTGTTTGTAAAGCTGCTAATTCATCCCTATGAGCTGTTATGGAAAGTAAACTTTTAGTTTGAGAACCCTCAGTCAATATTCCTTCCAACTTCAGAGCTACTTTTTCTGGACGTTTAGACTTTTGCCAATAAAAAATACCTGCTAAAGGGGATACCAAAACTAACCATATAAAGTATTGACCAAATTCAGGAACTAACATTGATACAGCCAACCCAAAACATAAAGCACCTACTGCTGCTAATAGTGTTAAGAAAAATGCCAAGAACCAACTAGGACTAACTATTCCTTCAAATGTAAGTTTATTCTCAGCTGCATTAGCATCAACAATTCGGTAAGCACGATCGCTAAAATATTCTTTTAGCTGCTTTAAGAGTGAGTCAGCTTCTTGTTCAGCTATCAGTTTCAGATTTTTAGTCCGAGCTTTGACTGATGCCTTGATAAAAAAAACTAGACCAATGGTAGATAAAAATGTCAGAATAAATGACGATATTAGAGCTGTATTATTCATACAATTTTAGATTTGAATAGTTGTTTGATGTCTTCTCTTTAACAATAGTTTACAAGATAAAAAAAGACTAGCTGCTTTGTGACTAACATCAGCTAGGCCCTATATTTCTATTTAGATTTTATAATTGAAAAATTGTCACAGAAAAATCGGCAACAAAAACACTATATTTTTCAGTCTTTGGCCAAAAACAGCCACAAAGTTGTTCCCACCTATCTTATACGATCTGTTTACGAGCTGGATGGTTGAATTTGAGGCCGAATATGAGCATGATTAGTATATTCATACCAAAGTCTGACCAAATCTATAGCTTGAGGTCGCCATTGGGGAATAATTTGATACATTCTCCGTGGACGTCCTCTTCCTTCCACTTTTTTCCAATAGCCAATAATTGTCCCTTGGTCTTCCAGAAATTTCAGAGCGCTATACAACACAGTGTCAGAAAGTCGATAAATAGGATAGTCCCTTTCTAATTGTCCAATCAATTCAGTTCCATAAGAGTCTCTTTGCAATAATACAGATAGGATATAGCACACCGCTAGTTCTTTATTTAGATAGACCGGAGGGGGACTTTGGAAAAATTGATAAATGTCCTCGAAACAAGTCATCTGAATTTACCCACTCACTCTACTCTCCAATCTATCGTGCTAATCATTAGACTGACCACTCATTCTAGAATCAAGTCAAAAATTAAAAAAAATAAGACAAAAGGCGGAAGGCAAAAGTTAGAAGTTAAAACTAAGATATGCTTTCATTAATGGATAATGGATAATTGATAATTGATAATTGATAATTACCTCTCCCTAAAAGGGAGAGGATTGACACAAAGGGGGATGCATATTTATTTTTTTCCCCTTGAAAGGGGAGGCTTCAAGGCGTGAATTATCTAATTATTTAATTGCTTAATTATTAATTATTTCGGTAAGCATTCAAAAGTTAGTTATTAGCTATTAGCTATTAGCTTCTCAGCAGATAAAGGATGTCTAAATTAATATTGAAATACTGAGGGATAATTAACAAATGGGAGTATAAGCAGATCGGTTCACTAGAGGTTATCTACCAAACAAATTCTAGATTTTTTTTCGGAATAATTTTAGTTTTAGAGACTGATATGACTTACACTAATTTGTATTTCATTTTTCTTGCTCAGGTGCTAATACCTAATAGCTGAATGTTTTGTTTTGAGGTTATTTATTAAGTTGGATTTATGCCTAACATAGCTTGTAAAGTTAAAGTTAGGAAAGTAAATGTCCCAATAATTAAGCCAATTAGAGCGATCGCTGTAATAGGTTTATTTAAAAGTGGTTTTAGTTGGTCGAATAGAAAGAAGAATATGCCAAGGGTTATGGTAATAAAGTACCGTGGATAGCGGGAGACATTGTTAAAGAATTCTTGCATGATTTTGTTAGATAAAAATTCAACTCTACACAATATTATTAGTTTAATATCTGATTAGTCAATTTGTGACCAAATCCAATATATCCATCCTTTGACAGTAGAAGCTCTTCTGTCTATTGTTGTATTATTAATGTTTAAATTACTTTCAGACATAAGTTTAGTAATTTGTTCTTTTGAGAGAATACCCCCAGTTTCTAAGGATAACTTAAATGCTTGATTAAATACTTCGTGTGTCAAAATTGTTTCGATTAACTTTAAATATTTCAGTTTATGTGGTTGACGCCAAATATATTTGGCTTCATCGGTTAATGTAAATATTTTTCCTGGTTTTTCTAGAAGTCCTAAATATTTTCCAGCACTTGTATAATAATCTGTCTGTCTTTTATCAAACTGATAATTTTCTGTAATATCGTTTGGAGTTAAATCATTTTCTAGTAGCAGGGAGATTAAGTCTATTATTCTGTCAAATTTATCTGTTTGTAAAAATGGAATTTTGGCAGGTTCTACAATTATTTTAATTTGAGTTAGTAGCAAGGTTATGTCAATTCCTTGTATTTCCTATTCAAAGAAGTATTGCATAGTTTTATTAGATAAAAATTCAACTCTACATAATATTATTAGTCTAATATATCCTTAGTCAATTTGTAACCAAATCCAAGATATCCATCCTTTCACAGTAGAAGCGCGTCTACCTATTGTTGTCTTATTAATGTTGAAATTACATTCAGACATGATTTTAGTAATTTGTTCTTTTGAGGGAATATCTCCAGTTTCTAAGGATAACTTAAATGCTTGATTAAATACTTCGTGTGTCAAAATTGTTTCGATTAACTTTAAATATTTCAGTTTATGTGGTTGACGCCAAATATATTTGGCTTCATCGGTTAATGTAAATATTTTTCCTGGTTTTTCTAGAAGTCCTAAATATTTTCCAGCACTTGTATAATAATCTGTCTGTCTTTTATCAAACTGATAATTTTCTGTAATATCGTTTGGAGTTAAATCATTTTCTAGTAGCAGGGAGATTAAGTCTATTATTCTGTCAAATTTATCTGTTTGTAAAAATGGAATTTTGGCAGGTTCTACAATTATTTTAATCTGAGTTAGTAGTAAGGTTATGTCAATTCCTTGTATTTCCTATTCAAAGAATTCTTGCATGATTTTGTTAGATAAAAATTCAACTCTACACAATATTATTAGTTTAATATCTGATTAGTCAATTTGTGACCAAATCCAATATATCCATCCTTTGACAGTAGAAGCTCTTCTGTCTATTGTTGTATTATTAATGTTTAAATTACTTTCAGACATAAGTTTAGTAATTTGTTCTTTTGAGAGAATACCCCCAGTTTCTAAGGATAACTTAAATGCTTGATTAAATACTTCGTGTGTCAAAATTGTTTCGATTAACTTTAAATATTTCAGTTTATGTGGTTGACGCCAAATATATTTTGCTTCATCAGTTAATATGAAAAATTTTTCCTGCTTTTCTATGAGTCCTAAATATTTTCCAGCACTTGTATAATAACCTGTTTGTCTCTTATCAAACTGATAATTATCTGTAATATCATTTGGAGTTAAATCATTTTCTAGTAGCAGAGAGATTAAGTCTATTATTCTGTCAAATTTATCTGCCTGTGGAAATGTATTTTTTTGTGATTCAGGAATTATTTTAATTTGATTTAGTAATGAGTCTACCTCACTTGTCTGTATTTCTTCTGAAGCAATTTCATAATTTTTCTGTTCTACCAAAGTGATAGAGTTATAGTCTGATATATCTGCAAATTCATAAATAAAAAAGCTGAAAATATCGTTGGAATAAGTCATTAATACTGGTACAACTTTTTTACTAATTTTATTTGACCATAATCTATAGGGATAATAGAGTTGTCTGATTAAAAAATCTTCAACTCTATAGTTTTTAGCTTCGATTAAAATTAAACGATCGCCTGTTTCAAATCCTGCATCTATTTCAGACTGAGAATTAGTAACATTGATTGAATATAACTGTTTATTAATAGAATTTTTAATGGAGAAGTCAAAGATTCCAGTAGACATTCTACCTGAGACGGTGAATTTAGTTTTTGAGCGAACTAAGTCATCAATAATACCGATATTAAATGCACAAAGTAATGCAGAACTTTCAGAATATAAATTAGTGTAATCTATAGTTTCTATTTCTCTGGGAAACTGCCAAGGAATAGTTTGAATTTCGAGGTGATATTTGACTGGTAAGTGTGTATGAAAGTTACCGATAATATATTGAGAACGAGAAAGTGGTAGGATTGATAATTTATTATCTTTGAATATTTTTGGCAAGTTAACAATATGGTCAAATTTTGCCATAAGTCTACTTTCTCGTTCCTGATTAATTTGAGATGCTTCTATTTTGAAACAGCCGTTTTTATTTACCTCCTCTAATATTTGATATCTCTCAAATAGCTTTTCCCATGCTTCATCATTTTTAGTCATAGTTAATCTTGCTTATACCGAAAAATTCCAGACTATAATTTCATCAACCCTTCCTCTTTTCTCCTTTGGAATTGATAATTACTACCGATTTCACTATAACAAGCTATTATATTTTGATTTTTCTTTCTACAGCCTAAGCGATGGTCTAGAAACAATTCTATTCTTAGTTGAATAAAAAATCATGTGTATAGGCGAACAACCCCAGTTAACTTTGATAATATCACAAGAATTTTGAGGATGCAACTGAAAATCATTTGGCGCGCGATTTTTTTCGGGAGCTTCATAGAATGAAAATGTTGTTGATTTTGTACTAGGGAGATATAGATGGAAAGATTTAATAATGGGAAAAATCTGATTATAATCTTAAAAGTAGGGGATTCATTAATTGATAATTGATAATTACAAGAAGGTTAAAACCGAGAGGATTGAAGATTAGGAAATATCCTAGCACTTTTTTTCCCCTATCCAAGGGGAGGCTTTAAACCACAATTATTTAATTAACAATTAACAATTAATAATTAATAATTAATAATTCGGTAAGAGAGTAGGGGAGTAGAGGATATCTATTAGAGTATTTTTCAACCTTTCTTTAATCTTTGATATCTGTGAAATAACTTTTCCCACGCCTCATCATTTTTAGTCATTCTTCTATCTTTGTCTCTACTGAAAAATTTAAGACTAAAATTTCATCAACTTTTCCTCTTTTCAATGCTTTGGAATTAATACTTCTTGCTGCCCTTACTGTTTTAATTTTATCCTGATAATCTTTATACAAATCCATAATAAAATCTGTTCGAGAATTACTTAAAATAACCTTGCAACCTTTACCTGTTAATTCATCAAAAACTTCCTTTAGCCTTATCTGTTCATCCCTGTTAAAACCATTGACATCATATCCTGTGAAAGAGGCAGTATCAGAAACAGGATCGTAAGGAGGATCGAAATAAATAAAATCACCTTTTTCAGCATCTTTAACTGCTTTAGCAAAATCCCCTTTTGATATCTTTACTTGAGGTTTGTTTAAATATTTACTCACAGCCTTTAAAACAGCTTCATCTAAAATATTAGGTTTTTTATATCTGCCAAAAGGAACATTAAACTGACCCTGAGAATTTACTCTAAATAAACCGTTGTAACAAGTTTTATTCAAATAAATAATTCTGGCTGCCTTTTTTACTTTTGACAGATTTTTATATTTTGCTGAACGATCTAAATCTCTAGTTTCATAAAAATGCTCGGCACTATTTTTTTCTTGGTGCTTTCTTAACTCTTCAATCAAATCATTCAATGAATCTCTAACTACTTGGTAACAATTGATTAATTCTTGATTTTTATCACTAATAACTGCTCTAGTTGGTTGTAACTCAAATAAAAGCGCTCCTCCACCAATAAAAGGTTCATAGTATGTACATTTTTTCAGGGATTTTTCGTTGATATATTTTCTTAATTCAGGTAATAATTGTCTTTTGCCTCCTGCCCATTTCAAAAAAGGTTTAACTACTGAATTTTTGCGCACTAAAAAATACCTCTATATATCATGTTAGAATAATATAACATAATTTTTCTACTATTATTTTACTTATTAAATAAGACAATTAATCTCTATAAATATGTTTATATTTGTCAAAAAAACTCTGTTCTGGATGATTAGTTATTGCAAGTCATTGCGACTGGAAAGGAGTGGAAGGAAGCAATCTCAGAAGTTGCCCAAGATTGCTTCCTTTCGTCGCTCCCGGACGAATTTTTATCCAGATTCTATATGACTCCTGACTCCTAAGAAATACTCTAAAATTATCTATCTCAACTCAACTAAAAATAATGCCTAGAAAACCTCGTAATTTTATTCGATTATTAAATTTCGATGATTAGTTATTGTAAGTCATTGCGACTGGAACGGAGTGGAAGGAAGCAATCTCAGAGGTTGCCCGAGATTGCTTCCTTTCATCGCAATGAAAACTTTTCAGCCAGATTTTATATGACTCCTGACTCCTAAGAAATACTCTAAAATTATCTATCTCAACTCAACTAAAAATAATGCCTAGAAAACCTCGTAATTTTCTCCCAGGATATTCCTATCACATTACTACTCGCTGCAATAATCGTGAGTTTAAACTTTCTAGAAGAGAATGCCGAGAAGTGTTTCTTTTTGCGATTAAAAAGGCTCTCCACAAATATAATTTCCATCTCTATGCTCTCTGCATTATGTCTAATCATGTCCACTATTTAATCGAACCTGCACAACCAGATAATTTGCCGAAAATAATGCACTTTCTCAACTGGTATACTGCTATGTGCTTTAATCGAATGTTGAAGCGTACTGGACATTTTTGGGAAAAACGTTATTTTGCTGAAGGTTTTCCTAATACTGACCAAGAAAGAGCCTTGAATACCCTGCGATACATTCATGGAAACCCCAAGGCGGCGAAAATGGGAGAGGGATTTTTCTATGATTTTAGTAATTATGGTAGTTATGAATGTTTGACTGATGATGGTCTGACTCAATGGCATCCTGCTTTTTTACTTTTGGGTAATACTTTGGCAGAATGTGCCAGAAAGTACAAGGGTTTTTGTCGTCGCTTGAAGTCGAAAAAGAAGTCCCCTAGAAAATGCCACTGGGGAAGCAGATTTCTAGGGGATGTTGTTCGTATTACTGGGGAGAAGAGGGGAAACGGGAAACCTCGCTCGCCTTTTTCGCCGTGCCAGTTATCGGAAAACCCCGAACTGACAAGGGTGGTGAATCAATTTGTCAGGGCAAATAGACCTAACGTTGTTGTGGAGATTGCTTCCTTCCACTCGGTTACAGTCGCAATGACAGACTTTTTTTTGTACTTCTATTCTCTGGTTAAAAATATAGTAGAAGTTAAAAGAGCGCTTGCTTCATTTATTAAAAAGCACCCCTAAAATCTTACTTTTAAATTTTGACTTTCGTGAAACTGTATAGTCAAAATTTTGAGCCTATAAAATCTTACTTTTGAATTTTGACTTTTGAATTTTGAATTTTACAACCCATTTCCAATTAAAAGAAATGGTGCCCAATAATAGGGATGACTATACTCACTATTCATCATAGAAATTTGTGCCTTTTGTATTGCTGCTGCCTTGCTTGCTCCATTCTTCAAAGCTGCATAAAAATCATTCATAAATTCTTGAGTACCTTGGTCATCAACTCGCCATAAAGTTGCTATACTTGCTGTCGCACCAGCTTCTTGTATTTTATAACCAAAACCGAGTATTTCTTCACCATTTCCTAGCTCTTTTCCTAAAGCAGTTTGACAAGCACTAAAAACGATTAATTCTACATTCTTTAAATTCCAATCTTCCACATCTCGTAAGGTAGCACGGTTACCATCTCCAAATAATATAAAAGATTCTTCTGGATGACCACTGACAAAAGCAGAATGAGTAGCAAAATGTATAATATTATAGCTATCTATTTTTGATTCTACAGCTTTCTTAGTAAAAGCATTACCTAACAATTTATTGGTTTCAGGAAATATCTTGTCTATCTCCTCTACCTCTACTCCTGCAAAGGGCAATGATTCAAATTCAAATTGCCGTTTACCGACCTGAAAATTATAACTTCCTTTTGTTAAACCACCTGCTAAAATTATCGGTTCAAATTTTCCTCTAGGTTCTAATTCCATTAAACTTGCAGCAGTAATATTATTAATTAGAAACCTTTCTGCCAACCATTTTTTTCCATCATGTAGTCCTGCTAAAGGAATATAACGTAGTTGACTATCAGGTGCATAAATAATTGTTTTAGCCTGACTAAGTTTTAGATGAGATTCGATAGGTTTAATCAACCAATTATATAATTTTAATCCTGCTTGTATAACTCTTTGGTTAGATTGATTTCTATTTGTTAATTGCGCTCTTAATCGAAGGATAGTTTTATTAAATTCTTTCTGACTTACTGAAACAGTGCGATGAAATGGAGGAGAATTAGCAGTAATTAATATTAATTCTAGTCGGTCTTCTAAAAGTAACGGATATAAGACTACAGTATTTTGAAGATTATTTTCCTTTAGTTCAGACTGTAACCAAACTGCTATGTCTGAAGTTAGCTTTTGACTCCTAGAATTTTTCTCTAATTCTGAAACTATAGATTTGACTTCTTCACTATCAAAAAATTGCTCAATTTTTACTAATTTTTCCTGTAAGTTATTTGGATTTTTACTATGGTTTTTAGCAGCTTCATCTATTAACTGAGTATACTTTTCCCAAAACGCCTGTTCTGGCTCTAGTAATGGAATTTCACTATATTCATAATCATCGGTTTGTAAGCTCCCAATATATTCAAATGTCTCTTGTATATGCAGTAAGTCTAAAATTTGGTGTGCTTCTATAGCACGTTTTTTTTGTAGCAATAAGTCAGCCAAAGTGCGATATATTTCAGCATTGTTTTCTATATATAAATTTTGCTGTCCGACTGGTAATTTTTTCAAATCTTTCCGAATATTTTCAGTAATATTAATTGATTGTTTATAGAAAATTATTGCCAATTCATCCTGATTTTTTCTTTCTAATACTTTACCTATATCAGCAAGAATAATTCTCTCTCTATCTTGGTTTCCAAGCTGTTGTGCAATAATCAAAGTATTAGTAAAAAAAATTCTAGATTCTGAATGTTGATTTGATTCTCGATGAACTCTACCAATATGATGAAGAGTATCTGAATTATTATAGTCATCGCCGATTTCTTCTTGAATAGCTAATGCTTCCTGATGATATTTTAATGCTTGAGAATATTTCTCTTGTTCTCGATAAATTACACCTATATTATCTAGAGTTTTTGCTATACCAATTTTGTCTTGATTTTTCCGATTAACCTCTAAAGCTTGTTGATAATATTCTAAAGCTTTAGGAAATTCTTTTAAATGGTAATAAATTGCTCCAATATTATTTAAAATCTTCGCTTTTTCTGGATGATTTTTATTTAAAGCTTGCTGATAAAAATTTATAGCTTGCTCATATTGACCTAACTGTGAATATACCAAACCAATATTACTTAAAATAGCACTGATATTTTCATTATCTTTTTCCTGTTGAGCATTTTTCAAAGCTTCCTGATAGAATTCTAAAGCTTTAAGATATTTACTTTGAGTATCATAAACAGCAGCAATTTTATTTAAAGTCCGAATAACTCCAGAGCGATCGCTTTGTTGAGTATAAATTTCTAATACTTGTTTAAATTTTTCTAGAGCAACCTCAAATTTACCATTATTAAATTCTGCTGTTGCCTGTTGCTCAAGTTGCTGTGCTTCAGTTTTTAGATTGTTTTGTGAAATAGAATAACTCTCATTTTTTGTAAGTTGTGCCAGTGCTTGTGAATTTATATGCACTTTTTTCTCAACGACTAGAAATGGAGGAATAATTAATAAATATACAGTAGGTATAATTAACCTCAAATTTTTCCAAATAATCATTTCACTAACTCAATTTTTTGTGTGTGATATATTAGGGAGTAGGGAACAGTCAGTAGGGAGTAGGATAGGGAACAGATAAAAAAGAAAAAACTATAGCAATCCACCCTTATATTTTAACATTTTATCTAACTGTGTTTGGTCATATCAATCCCATTTTAACTTGGGTCTGGAGACCAAAGCCCTACAGTTTTTTTCACAAATTCTTGACGATTGCTATATATCTTAATGAAAAAGATAACCGCTATATTCTAGAATTATAGGTAACAGTAAAATTCTCAAATCTCATTCTTAATTTCGTAAGCATTTCCTGCGGAATGCTTACTTAATTTCTATTTCTATATGCGGATTTAGTATAAATACAATAACAAAATAGGGAATTGATCTATGGTTTTACCTTCCAATTCCCTCTATATTTTGTATATATTATTGTTGGTTCTTTGTTTTTACTACTCTACTGACTTATTTGCACTATCTTTTGATAAATCTGATGGTGAATTATCAGCTTCATTTTTTTCCTCAGCAGAAACAGAAGTAACTTTTTCTTCTCCATTATCACTATCTTGAGTAGTTATTTTTTCTGTAGAAGGAGAGCTATCTTCAACTTCAGAAACTTCAGCTAATTTAGAAGTTTCTGAAATAGATTTTTCAGTAGATGTAGAGTCTGCTTCTAAGGATGAGGTTGTTTCTTTTTCAACTTCTGTCAAAGTAATTTCCTCTCCCTGAAGATCAGATATCAGAGACTCTTCTTTTTCCATTAAAGATTCTTGTTCAGGTTTAGTTTCTTCAGTCTGAGTTATAGTCTCATTAACTTCTGAAGTAACTTCTTCACTAGAGGTTAAAGGTTCTTTTTCAAGTTTAGTTTCTTCAGTCTGAGTTATAGTCTCATTAACTTCTGAAGTAACTTCTTC
>NZ_JBNHEQ010000147.1:0-24071 GCF_050016015.1 Dapis hubbardiae BLCC-M172 | reverse complement strand
CGAAGACCTCTGAATCATGGTGAAAGCCCGATAGCTAATGGACGCTTCAGTTAAAGGGTGGTTTATCGAAAAGGTAGCCCGGTGCTTGCCAGCACTCTGTTCCTAGCCGTTAGTCAGCACGTTGTACCTCAGAGTGAGTGAATCAACCAACAAAATACTACAAAAAGTAGGCTCAATGGTCTTTGGCCGGAGAGAGTAGTGGCGATTGGCACCGCCTAGTGAGCTGCTGCTGTATGCGTACTACGGTACGGTACTGGCAATGTGGCCGTTTCGAGCAATGTGAAAATCGTGGTTTTAACCCGATTTACAGCTCCTCTGAAGAATCCACGCGACTTTAGTCCGTGGAGTGTCAATAACCTACAAATGATAATCCTGTAGTAGGGATGTTCGTATTTTTGTTATGCAACGTCCCTACTTAATCTTACCCTAATTTTTTTAAGAAGAATCTAAAAAAAGATTAAAATAGACAATAACTATTGTGATTTGTGTTTATAATCAATATATTGAAATAGCTACTACTCAAATTGATAGGGGTTCATCAAATGAAAACATTAACAGACTTCCAAAAACTTGTAGATGCCGAAGATTTTCTCAGCTTTTTTGAAATTCCCTTCGACCAAACAACTGTCAATGTAAATCGCCTCCATATATTAAAAATGTTTTCTGTAGCAATTGCAGAAGTTGACGAAAAAAAAGAACTTGCTGAAGCAGACAAAATAACTGCATATAAAACAGCATTAGAATCAGCTTATCAAACTTTCTTGACATCTAATGCTCAAGAACAAAAAGTCTTTCCAGTATTCCAACAAGAACATAACGATGTAGTTAAATTAACAGAAATTACTGCTGAGTAAGGAGTCAAGAAACTAATTGAGAAACAAGGTCTCAAGCTTCTTGCCCTTTCCCGGGGATAAAAAAGGAAATTTCAGATTTAAAGCCTCTGGCTGAAGCCGGAGGAACTGATAACTGATAACTGATAACTGATAACTGATAACTGAAATGACCTCCAACCTCACACCCAAAGAATTAGAACGTTATAGTCGTCAGATGATGCTTCCAGGTTTTGGTCAGGAAGCACAACAGCGACTAAAGTCAACAACAGCAGTGGTAAATGGAGTCGGTGGGTTAGGTGGAACAGCAGCACTGTATTTAGCAGTAGCAGGTGTCGGGAAACTAATTTTAGTCCGTGGTGGGGAACTGCGACTTGATGACATGAATCGTCAAATCTTAATGACAGATGATTGGGTTGGTAAAGTGCGAGTAGACAAAGCCAAGGAAACTCTATCTGCAATTAACCCAGACGTTGAAATTGAAGCAGTGCCCGAATATGTTACGACTGAAAATGTAGACACATTAGTACAGTCTGCTGATATTGCTCTCGACTGCGCCCACAACTTTGACGAACGGAATTTACTCAATGCTGCCTGTGTACGTTGGCGCAAACCAATGGTGGAAGCTGCTATGAATAGTATGGAAGCCTATTTAACCACCATAGTTCCTGGTAAAACTCCCTGTTTGTCTTGTCTATTCCCAGAAAAACCAGACTGGGATAGACGTGGGTTCGGAGTATTGGGGATAGTTTCTGGAACCCTAGCTTGTCTAGCAGCTTCAGAAGCCATCAAGCAGATTACAGGATTTAGTAAACCCCTGTGGTCACAATTGTTGACAATGGACTTGGATGGGATGGAGTTTGCCAAACGTCGCCCCTATCATGACCCAAATTGTCAAGTTTGTGGTTCTATTTCCAAAGAAGAAAAAACAACTTAAGCAGAGAAGTTATCACAGCGAACAGTTTGTAGTTAGAGCTTTGGTTTAACTTATAAATAAGGAAAAAGAATTAGTAGAAACGGCAAGTTTAAAAGCCTTTGAGGATATGCGATCGCGAAAGCGAGATGCAGTAAGATCGGGCTAACACTAAGACTATAAATTTTAAAAGTCAGGGTGCATTTTTCTAATCAATACAATCAGTTTTAGTGTTAGCCTGATTTATATCTTGCCTCTCAAACTACCATTTTTCCTAAAACTACTAAATCAATAAGCCAGACAAGAGGCGGATGTCATCTATCTGGAATAATTATTTTATCGGTAAGTATAATTACTTTCCTTCAAGATTATGACTCTGAGTTTAACAGAAAAAGCTGCTTCTCAACTTACTAAGTTCGTGCAAGACTCAAATCAAGGCATCCGCATCTCTGTTGTGGATGGAGGTTGCAGTGGTTATCAATATTCTTTAAATATTGCTAAGGCTCCCAAAGCAGATGACTTGCTACTGGAAAAAGATAATTTACAAATATTTATCGATCCTAAAAGTGCGCCTTTACTAGAGGGAGTTGTAGTTGACTACATTGAAGGTTTAACAGAAAGCGGCTTAAAGTTTATTAACCCTAACGCCACAGAAACTTGTAGTTGCGGTAAGTCTTTTCAAGCAGGAGGTTGCACTCCAACAGGAGTACCTTGTAGTTAATATAGCTTTCAGCACTCAGTATTTTCAGCATAAAGACTGTAGCTAATAGCTGATAGCTTGTTAAAACAGTTTTCGAGACTTAAAGTACAATTAAACAAAAGGAGGATATAATTAACCAATGGCTACTTACAAAGTACAATTAATCAAAGGCAAGAAAAAGCAACCCCCAGAAATTGATGTCACCATCGAAGTTGATGAGGATACATATATTCTTGATGCAGTAGAAGAAGCTCGTGAAGACCTAGAATTCCCTTCTTCTTGTCGTGCAGGTTCTTGCTCTAGTTGTGCTGCAAGAATAACCGAGGGAGAAGTTGATCAAGAAGACCAAAACTTCTTAGACGATGAGCAGGTAGAGAAAGGGTGGATATTATTGTGTGTAGCCAAGCCAAAATCTGATTGTGTGATCAAAACTCACCAAGAAGCTTATTTGGTGTAATACCACTGGTAAATAATTGTAAATAATTATTATCGTAGGGACGTTCCATGGAACGTCCCTTTAAGTTTTTGGCTTATATAGTCAGGACTTACGCAACCAGGATATCTCGTAGGGGGGAATGGCCATTCGCCCCTACAGATGTTGTATGATTTAATATTTTGCGTAAGTCCCGATCAATCAATATCGTAGGGGTTTGATCACCAAACCCCTACCAAAGTTGGAGTTTTTAGTTCTTTATTTAACAAAAAAAACTCTACAATATTACAGCGCTTTTCAGATGGATAAACCACATCGTCACAACCAAAACCTTGTAGGGAGTTCCATGGAACTCCCTACTGTGATCTACATCAAATGAAAACTGCTGTAATAACTTTGAGAAAAATTCAACATGGGAATGAGAGATATGAAAAAAAGCGCGATCGCAACCTTCTTAAAATTTATAGCCATACTTGGTTGTTTATTACTAATTGGTTGCAGCCAAAATACCAACAATTCATCAATAAATTTAACAGTTTCAGCAGCAGCCAGCCTCAAAGATGTAATGGGAGAAATTAAACCTATTTATGAACAACAAAAAACTAATGTTTCTTTAACATTAAACTTAGCTTCATCCGGTTCTCTCCGACAACAAATTGAACAAGGTGCCCCAGTAGATTTATTTATCTCTGCATCTGCTTCTCATATTAATATGTTGGAAGAAAAAGGTTTAATCATAGATGAAAATCGTCGAGACCTACTGAAAAATCAAATGGTGTTAATAGTTCCCCAAGAAAATACAGCTTCAGTCAATACTTTTGAAGATTTAACAAAAGACGCTATTAGTAAAATATCTATTGGCGAACCAAAAAGTGTTCCTGCGGGAAAATATGCCAAAGAAGTTTTAACTTCTCTAGGTATTTATGAAGCAGTAGAATCGAAAATAGTTTTTGCTAAAAATGTGCGTCAAATAGTAAATTATGTAGCAACAGGAAATGTTGATGCTGGCATTGTTTATCAGACAGATACTAATACTTCAGATGCAGTAAAAATTGTTGCTAATGCACCAGAAAAATCTCATACCCCAGTAGTTTATCCCATTGTGATAATTAAAGATAGTAAAAATATTGAAGCTGCTCAAAAACTAGAAGAATTTCTGTTTACGCCAGAGGCAAAAGCTGTATTTGAAAAATATGGTTTTATACCAATTTGATGAATGTTTGCTACAAATAGCTAGGGTAATTTTTAGTAGTCAGGAGTCAGGAGTCAGGAGTCAGAATAAATAGCTTCGATACTATTTATTAGTTAATAATTTGGTATTCCTGCATAGTAATGGTGAGAATATATATTTTTTCCCACACTCCCCACTCCCCCCACTCCCCACCCTCCCAACACTCTATTATCTAATTACACCGATCCTACTGGACTTGATATAAGTGATGAGAGGGAAGCGGTTTGTCAGTCATTTTTAGAGAACTGACTGAAGTATACGTGCTAATAAACGAATTCCATCAGAACTTTTCATATTTTCCCAGGAAGGTGCCCAACCTTCAGATGCAGTTATTAAGGATTCATCAAGTTCTGGGTGAAACTGGGTAGTTAATGCTTTCCGGCCGTTATCCCAATAAATACCGGTTGCTGCAACTTCACATAGCGGATCGCCACTTTGAGTATGTGTTGAAGCTAAAATTTCGACACCAATGGGTGCAGACATTAGGCTTTGTAGGTCGGGTATTGAGGCCGCTTCAAGGCTGTAAGCAGTTATCGCATGGTGAATTTGCTGATAAGCCCAACATACGAAGCGTATTGATTCCTCTGATACTTCGTTACCATGAAATGCCTGAATGTGCAGATCATTCTCGTACTGGAGTGCTACATCAATGATGGCATCAAAACGTTTTGCTACTACACGATATGCCTCCGTAATTTCAGTCGGAACATGAGGAATCTCGATATCCCGGTAGGGGTATAAACGTGTATTAGAATGGCTAATTTCTTCATTCTTAGCAACGGCAAAGGATTCATCATTCCAAGATTGGGCGACAGTACCATAACTTTTTTCGACTTTTAGGCGATTTGCCATCTCGGCAATACGACGACTGACAGCAACAAATGCTGATTGTTGTGATTTTTCTAGACGATCCACAGATTCACGAATTAATTCTACATGAGCTTGCGCCGTAAGCTGATGAGAGAGACAAATGCCAATAAAAGGCACTTGTTTTAGAAGTAACTCAACAATCAGTTGTGTAGCATCTGAACGAGGAAATTCTTGCGAAAAAGTCTCTTTTACATGAACATCCGGTTCGCCTCCTTCCAATACTATAAGTTTGGCTACGCTTGCCAGGGCAGCAAAGCGCTTTAGGTCAGAAATACCATGCTTCCAAGCGGGCACAATAAGGGTAGGCAAACCCAGGATCTGATCGACAATATAGGCCACGTTCTCTGATGCAATGACGCCAACTTTATCACTTGGTCGTTCGCCAACATGCTCCCAGGGTTCAATAACTACAACACTCTCTGCAATTTGTCCAGGATCAACGAGAGAAAGATCGTCTACATAACGACCCCAGCTAGGACTACGGTCACCGAGAGGATTTGGTGTATTACGCTCAGTGAGAAAAGCATCAATTAAAACTTGACTAGATTTAGACATTTATAGCGCCTCTGATTTAATTAAGACTTATATTTTACCATTTAAGTTTTGTCTAATACCAATTCCCAGGTATTATTGCTATACTTGAACAGTAGTTCAGTTGTCAACTAATCATATCATGTCCGTTGGTATCGTTTGTGTAAAAGCTGGGGTTAATTACTGAAGCCAAATAATTGGACAAAATTAGACAAATATTAATAAATATTGAAGAACTGCTGATTATCTGCTATCATAAATTAATATTAGTCTAAAATATCAAAGACTTTTTTTCATGGTTTACTAGTTCAAATGCAATCAATCAAGACCAAGTTAAAAGTTAACAATTACCAAAAAACAATACTTGCCAAACACGCAGGTGTTGCTCGTCATGCTTATAATTGGGGATTAGCAACTTGTATAACTGAGTACGAATCAACTAAGAAACGGCTTAGTGCTATCACTTTGCATAAACGTTTAATTGCTGAAGTTAAAAGTGAAAATCCTTGGTATTATGAAGTATCAAAGTGTTCCCCCCAGCAAGCTTTAAGAGACTTAGACAGGGCATTTAAAAACTTTTTAACTATTCAAGGACGTGGATTCCCTAGATTCAAGAAAAAAGGGAAAAAAGATAGTTTCTATCTAGAAGGAAGTATTAATATTCTGAAAGGAAACTATATTAAACTACCAAGAATAGGAATAGTAAAAACTTATGAAATCTTACCCTCTGTACCAGTCAAAAATGTGAGAATATCCAAACGCGCAGGTGATTGGTATATTAGTTTTAAATATGATTATCAACCCAACCCTACTACAAAAAAACGAGATGTGATCGGTGTAGATGTTGGTATAAATTCTCTAGCAACTTGTAGTGATGGAACAACCTACCCTAACGTTAAAGCTTACAAACAAGCAAAAAAACGAATAACTCGTTATCAACGCCGTGTCAAGAAAAAAGAGCCTGGTTCCAAAAACAGAGCCAAAGCCATAAAAAAACTAGCCAAGACTCATAAAAAAGTAGCTAATATCAGAGCAGATGCACTCCATAAACTCACAACATGGTTAGCCAAAAACCACAGCACCATAGTGATAGAAGATTTGAACGTAAGTGGAATGCTCAAAAATCATAAACTGGCAAGTGCTATAGCAGATTGTGGCTTTTATGAGTTTAAGCGTCAGCTTATATACAAGTGTGAGTGGTATGGCAGTGAGCTAATAATAGCTGATAGATATTATCCAAGTTCTCAAATATGTTCTGATTGTGGGCATCAACAGAAAATGCCCTTGCATGAGAGAACTTATAATTGTGCTAACTGTGGATTTACTGCTGACAGAGACTTTAATGCTGCTGTCAACCTAGAAAACTATGTTTGGGAGTAGGTGAAGTTCTCACCGATTTTAAGCCTGTGGAGAAGATAAGTTACAGACTGTGGTCAGTGTTCTTCTGTGAGACAGGAAGCTAGCTCCAAAGCTCATACAATCATTGATGGGTAAGTTTGGGTAAGTTTAGTAGAACGGAAATATCTAGCATATTTAATTTTACCGATACTATTTTGCTAACAATTGTTAACAATGCACAGTTAAGATCAACTTACTGACGGGGTATCTCCCAATGTGGTAGAAAAATTTTCTACCACGATGCATAATCAAAATTCCACGCGCTCCGTTTAAGTCGCGATAGAACATCAGTTCCGCTTCGCGATCAAGGCGAAAACCAACCGATACCAGTCACAACTTTTTTACCACCTAAATTGTTGAGGATTTCACCAGTCTAGCTAAGGGTTTTGCTAGTGTAGGCCCTTAAAATTCATAAAAGTACATATAAAATATACAAAAATCGTGATACGTTTAGAAATTGGATAGGTTTCAGGTATGATTTGTATCACAAAATACAATTTTTAATGAATAAAAAAGGCTGAAACCCTTTATTTATTGTAAATATAATTTTTACTTATGACTGTCAGTAATGTGGCTTGTCAATAGACCGCGATTTGAACCCAAATATAAATTTATTTAAGAAATGCGGTCAGCTTGACCGTTGATGGCTGTGGACAGAGTGCTGCTGACAGTTCTGATGGAAGCAAAAAGTAAACAGCCTCCTAGGTCGGAGCTACCCTATCAATTAGTCACGTTATGTTACCCTTTGTATCAGTTTTATAGAGCAGAAGAATGACTGTTGTCACCCTACCAGAAATTATGAACCCGGCCTTTGAAAATAGGTACGGGGTTCCCGCATTTAATGCTTTCGATGATATTACGATGGATGGCTTGATTAAGGGGGCAGAGGAGTCTCGCTCCCCCTTAATTATTCAAATCTCAGTTAAAACGATTAAATTCTGGGGAGCCAAAGTCATCCAGGATATGTTTAGCAACATGGCCGAACGAGCCTCAGTCCCCGTAACCCTCCACTTGGATCATTGCCCCGACCCCGAAATCGTGAAAGAATGTCTCCGTTTGGGCTGGAACGCGGTACTATTTGATGGCTCGAGTTTCTCTTTTGAGGAAAACTTTCGGACGACTCAAGAGATCGCCAAATATGCGGCTCAGTACGGAGCTCATGTAGAAGGGGAAGTGGTGCCGGTGACTGGTGTTGAAGACGACATCGGTAGCGAGACAGAAGGGGAACTGATATCAATTGAAGAGGCGATCGCCTTTGTCAAAGACAGTGGGATTTACTGTTATGCACCCGCTATTGGCACCGCACACGGTTTTTACAAGGCGACCCCACAAATTCGCTACGGTAGAATGGAGCAGATAGTCGCAGCAACTAATACTCCAATGGTCTTGCACGGGGGTAGCGGTCTGAGTGATGATGTCTTTTTACGACTGATTAGTCTTGGGACAGCTAAGGTGAATATCTCCACTGCACTCAAGCAAACTTACGCTGATAGCTTCCGCACATACCTCGAAGAGCGACCAACCGAATACAACCCCTTGAAACTCGTTGGGGCAGTACATAGTGAGGTAATCAAATTGACGCAGCACTATTGTAAGTTGTTTGGCAGTGAAGGAAAAGCATGAAAAAAGCACTAATCTTTGATTGCGATGGGGTGTTGGCTGACACCGAGCGAGATGGGCATTTAGTGGCCTTCAACCAAATGTGGCGCGAACAGGGCATAAATTGGCAGTGGAGCCTGGAACAATATGCCCAGAAAGTGAAAATTGGTGGCGGCAAAGAGCGAATGTCTAGCTTGGGAAAAGATGACGATTTTCGGGCTGTGTACCCAGTTCCAGAGTCGGATTCAGCCTGGTGGAATATTGTCATGGGTTGGCATAAGCGCAAAACGGAAATTTATAAGCAGGCGATCGCTACTGGGGCAATTCCCGGTCGTCCCGGTGTTAAACGCCTAGCCCAGAAAGCTTTAGCAAATGGTTGGCTCCTCGCAGTTTGTTCGACTTCTGCGATCGCTTCTGTAGAGGCAGTGCTGCGTCACGTCATGGGGGTCGAACTGGCCAGTCAATTCGCTGGAGTTTTTGCGGGCGATATGGTCAAAGCAAAAAAACCCGCCCCAGATGTGTATAATCTCGCTGTGGAAAAATTGAACTTAGACCCAGCTAACTGCATCGTTGTAGAAGATACGCGCAATGGTTTGCTCGCTGCTACTGCTGCGCGGATGACCTGTATTGTCACATACAATGAGTTGACCAAAAATGAGGATTTTAGTGAAGCGGCATTAGTGTTGTCGGATTTCGGAGAACCCGGTAACGAGTCGATAGCGATCGGTCAAAATCGGACTAATGTTAAACCACAAGGATATTTTACCGTAGATGACCTTGAGCAGGTTTTGACTGATTCCCAGGGATAAGAACATATTGTATCGAGGAGAGGAAATATGGCGCGAAGTAGTTTGGAGAATATAGAACTGGTGGTGCGCACGATTGCCCAAACATCCATTGATAATGAAAAATATTTTACCGAGTTGGATGGTGTGGTGGGTGATGGGGACTTCGGCACCTCCCTGGAAAGTGGCTTTGGTGCCATTTTGTCACAATGGGACCAAATAGATCGCAGTAGCGCTGAGAGTTTTTTGCTCGGATGTGCTAAAATTATCTCCAGAAATATTGGTGGTACTTCCGGTTCAATTTGGCGGGCTGCTTTTCGGAGTGCTGGCAAGAGCATTAGCGGTAAAGAAATGCTGAACGCCGAAGATGTGGTGACCATGTTTCGTGCTGCGACGGATGGAATTATGGATCGCGGGGGGGCAAACTTAGGCGACAAAACGTTGCTGGATGCTTTAGTCCCAGGGGCAGATGCTTTTGAGCAAACGATCGCCAATGGTGGTAATACTCAAGAAGCGATCGATGCAGCGGCCAAAGCCGCGCGAGAGCAGGCAGAAATCACGAAAGCTTGGGTCGCCAAACGAGGTCGCGCATCTTACACAGGCGATCGGAGTAAAGATACTTATGATGCTGGGGCAGTAGCTGTGGCTGTGATGTTTGAGAATGTCGCGACTGCCTGGGCAAAATCTTAAGGATCTTGAAGCAGCAGTTAGCAGTCAGCAATCAGCAAGCCTCCTGCGGAGGAGCTAGCGCTAACAGCTTTTCAGGCTGTATAATGGGGGATTCAAACCCCCAAAAAAGGGCACCACTAATTTTGCTAAATATAGTGGGGGACCTAAAGCCTCGGATTTTTAGCTGATAGCTAAATGCTGTTTGCGCAGCATTCCGTCAGGAAAAGCTAATAGCTAGTTAAAATCATTTCTGACTCAGAATTAGCAACCAATGATTTTAAGATAGATATGACTTATGCAGTCAGGGAAATTCAACTGACCTCAAAGGTGAGCTTGCCTAAAAGCCCACCCTCAATACTTCTCGGTTAACAACCTGTCATTGCGAGGGGGGCTGACAAAATAATATTGTTAAGACTCCTGAAGCAATCCCCCCGAAGCAATCTCACCTCGTTGTATCCTGGGTAATACGAGTAGGATGTCTTCACCGGTAGTGCAACTAGCGCTCCCAGAAGACATCGAGTGACCAAAGATACACCGAAAGACACCGAAGTGGTCTTCATCTTATACAGGGCGGGGGGATTGCTTCGGGGGGGGGTTAATTCAATTTCCCATAAGTTAATCGCGTCCTCCCCCCCTCGCAATGACAACCTATATGCTTGACATACTCCCGACATTGCGCTTACAAAGGCAGCGCGGGATTCTTCAGTCAGTTTTTACTGACTGCTGTTTTAACAGAGGTGATGTCCTCCCCCTGTGATGACGCTTACAATAACAAAATCCTCCTAGCTTGTCAAGGGCTGATGAACGTTTAGCTTATGGAGGTATCCGAATCTTGGCCCTGGCTTTCCCATACGACGCTAAAGGTCCGGGAGAGCGCGGGACTTCCCGCCAGGGCAGTTAACTGAGAAGTATTAAGCCTACCCTACTCGTGGGGTCGTAAGTACTAACTAATTAATCAGAGGAAAAAAACCAATGAAGAAATTTGTTAATAATCCCAAACAATTTGTTCCCGAAATGCTCAAGGGAATAGAGCTTGCTAATCCTGGTAAGGTCAAATACGTCCCCGACTACAACCTGATTATGCGAGCCGATGCTCCCAATGACAATAAAGTCTCGATCGTTCAGGGTTCTGGTTCCGGTCACGAACCAGCCCATGTCATGATTGTCGGCCAGGGGATGCTTGACGGTGCCTGTCCGGGGGATGTCTTTTCGGCTCCGCCAATTGATTATGTGGTCGAGTCCTCTAAACTCCTCAACTCAGCCAAAGGGGTGTTGCATATTGTCAACAACTATACGGGCGATCGAGCAGCTTTCCGCGATGCCGCCGAAGAGTTGGAAGATGAAGGAATTACGGTCAAAACTATTTTTGTCGATGATGATGTAGCGGTTAAAGACAGCCTCTACACTGTAGGTCGCCGTGGCGTCGCTGGCAACTTTTTTGTGATCAAAGCGGTTGGTGCAGCGGCAGAAAAAGGCGCTTCCCTAGATGAATTGGTCGCTCTCGGTAATCGCGTCAATGATGTTATCCGTTCTATGGGAATGGCTTTGACTGGCTGCACTCCCCCTGCCAAAGGCGAACCCATTTTTACCCTGGCAGAAGATGAAGTTGAGATGGGTGTCGGCATTCATGGGGAACCAGGTCGGGCCCGGGAAAAACTAACCAGCGCTAATGAAATAGTTGATCGAATGCTGGAAGCTATTCTCACCGATTCCAAGCCGATATCAGAAACTGAAACTACTGCCCCTATCTTTAATAATGGGGATGAAGTGGCGCTGATGATTAATGGTTTAGGGGGTACGCCAATTTCCGAACTTTATCTGCTGTATGGCTATGCTCACCAACAGTTGGAAGCTAAAGGTATCAAAGTGTGGCGCAGCTATGTGGGCGAATATTGCACCTCATTGGAAATGGCCGGGATGTCAATTACCTTATGTAAGGTGGATGACGAGTTGAAAGACTTGTTGTTGGCACCAGCCGAGATTCCAATTCGGGTATTTTAGAGATATCAAATCAAGAAACTGGGTTTCTATGAAAATTTTTGCAACAAGAGTGAATATTTCTCAAAGAAACCCGGTTTCTGTCGGATATGGTACGCCAGAAAAGAGATACCAAGATACCCATGTTCTCAATGGCTTTCCGAATTTTGAATTCTGAATTATGCATTTTGAATTTTTTAAGTCATAACCTGATATAAAATGAATTGGAGTTATCATCATGTCTAAGCTTTTTGCTGTAGTAGTGGCAACTGTTCCAGAATATTACGACTATAAAAAAGCCCACCCAGAACACGATCGAGACCAGTTAGCCTGGTTTCGCGAGCAACAGGAAAAAGGAGTATTGCTCTGCTGCGGGCCATTTTTGCCCCATGATGGCACGGGGATTTGGGTGATTCAGGCTGAAGACCTTGAAGCAGCGCAAGCGATTGTCAATGGTAGTCCCCGTGTGCGAGATGGTTTGCTCGCAGACTCGGCTAGAGTTGTAGAGTGGCAAGTTCATATTGGGAGCGATCGCTTTCTCGGCCAATAAGCATCCGCAGATAGAGGGGTGACAGTACAACAATACAGTACTCCAGCGCCCAGAAGTATTGCCACTCGTGGAAGCAAACATCTTCAGCGATACCGGCGACTGCCTCACGTAATTCCACTTCCGTCTGCTAACCGTCAGACTCCGAGTCTGAGAAATCTGTGATAAAATTGAAGATGCTTTTCTGGAGTAACTTATGATAACGACCAAATCTTTACCTTTGAGTTGGGAAGAACTACAACAAATCGCCACATTTGAGCGAGATACGGTGAACGGACCAACCAATTCCCAAGCGAGACTGCGCCTGTTTGGACAAGCCGAATCAGATGTGCGAGTTACTCTTTATCGGGATCATCATGCTTGGTGTCCTTATTGCCAAAAAGTGTGGCTGTGGTTAGAGGAAAAGCAGATTCCCTATCGTATTGAGAAAGTCACTATGTTCTGTTATGGAACAAAAGAAAAGTGGTATAAGCAAAAGGTGCCATCGGGAATGCTTCCGGCGCTAGAACTTGACGGTCAGGTAATTACAGAAAGTGATGATATCTTATTAGCATTAGAAAACGCATTTGGCCCATTAAATCAGGTGGGAATGCGCGATCGCCGAGCGCTGCCTCTGCGCCAGCTAGAACGCCTACTCTTTCGTGGTTGGTGTACTTGGTTGTGCTACCCCACGCGATCGCACAGGGACGACCAACGCAGTCGAGAGCAATTTACCAGTATCGTGGCTCAAGTTGAAGCGGCTCTGGCAAATACTCCAGGACCTTATTTTCTGGAAGAATTTGGTATAGTTGATTTGGTTTTTACTCCCTATGTCGAGCGGATGAATGCCAGCCTCTACTACTACAAAGGCTATTCATTGCGGGAAGAAAATCCAAAGCTCTCTGATTGGTTTGATGCTATGGAAACCCGATCCACCTATCGAGGAACACAAAGCGATTTTCATACCCATGCTCACGATTTACCACCGCAAATGGGCGGATGTTATCCTAACAAAGAATCTCAAACTGAGATTAATCAAAAACAAGTTGATTGCGGTCCTTGGTTCGGATTACCAGATGTGATGTATCCAGAACCCGAAACGTCTCGAACAGAAGCTCTACACCGGGTGATAAAGCATCGTCATAATATCATTCGCGTTAATCCAGCCGATGATCGCCTTTTTGATGAAGCTTTACGTTGCGCTCTAACTTACATGATGACAGGAGAACTTTCTCCGCCACCATCTGGTTCCGATCCAGCCCTGCGCTACCTGCGCGATCGTATTAGTGTACCGAGAGATATGTCTATCTATGCCGGCAAACGACTGAGAGAAGCATTAGAAACCACAGCTGCTCTATCTGGCGATCGCCAAGGAAGACCAATTCCGGTGCGCGATAGGCGCGACCAAGATCCAGCTAATTTCAGCCAAATTTAACAATGGAGTGAGAATTCCCCTGTTCAAATCTTTGATTGCAGAGGGGCTATTCAGTTATCAGTTATCAGTTATCAGTTATTGGCGAACCCAGAAACCCGGTTTCTCGTAGATGTTTATTGTCAAAAACAATGATTTACTGTAGAAACCGGGTTTCTTTGCGTAAGTGCTATTAAACTTTGGTGTTGAAGGCAAGAAAAAACCGAATTGACAGCAATGCATGAGGATGGTGAGGTACAGGTATTTGTAACACAAGCATCCTGCTTGTTACAGCCTTCAAGGCTGTGTTACCAAAATTACTAACAGACTTCTAGTCTTTATTTTGTACCTTACGCGCCTCCGAAATTGCTGTAATTTCAATCTCCTTCCCTTTTGCTTGACAAGAAAAAACTTATTGTTCCGAAAATTTTATCTAAATCGGTAATAGTAATTCTCAATTTGCTTTTTGTGAATTTATAGGATACTAATTTTCCAAATTGCCATCATTGTCCATCTGTGACTATCCCATACACGGGAAGTTCCTCGGCTTGATTTAGTTTTTGGACAGCAATCAACTCACGGAGACATTGCCCCCATCCCTCTCTAAAATCATTCTTTTTTGCTTCAACAATAACGAGAATTAGAAAACCCAAAACAGTTTTACCTAATTCTGATTTTGTTGAGAACAAGTAATCAGGCGTTCCATTTAGTTTAGCATCATAAGTTATGGACTTGTGGCTCCAAAGAGCATATTTGTCAATGAAACTTTTATAAACTTCTCTTAAAATTGGATAAATAATATTTTCGCATCTTGAGTATTCAGATGTGTATATATCCATGTTCTGTTCGCTGAATTTCAATTCCTTAACAAACAGATCGGAAGGTTTTAAATCGGTAATTTCAATAAAGTCTGCTTCCAAATACTTGATATTATACTCTTGTTGAACTTGAGCAATAGTTTTAGAGAAAGAGGAAGTACAAAAATTTATCCCTTAGTTTAGCAATACCTGGGTGCAAGGTTATGCGTTCGCGGAGCGTTGCGTCAGCAGTATCGCTCCCTCATTACTCTCAAGTGTTGATTAATAACTTACAGCGCTTTTCAAGTTGATGAACCACATCTTCACAACCAAAACCTAGTAGGGACTAACCATGGTTAGTCCCTACTGTGGTCTACTGAAATGAAAACTGCTGTAAAATACTGTTCTGACACACCTAAAATGTTACAATAGTAAAAGTGCATTCCTTTTTTTTGATGATTAGTTAGAGAATTATAACACAAGAGTTACATTTTATCAACTTTCCCCTCACCTGTAAGAATTTTCTCTTGTGAGAATTAAACAACCCTACCGATTTTATGACCAGGGATAGTTCTTAATGAACAGAAAACTACTACAAAAATTAGCTATAGGTAAATTAATAACTATTGAAAATTTTATTAGCTAAAATCTCCCCCACAAATTATCCACCAAATCTAACCTTTTCCCCTAAAAATTAACAATGAACTTAGACATATCTCCAGCTTGGATTTCCCTCAAAACTGCAACAGTCAGTACAGTTATTACCTTTTTCCTCGGCATCGCCACAGCACGTTGGATGCTAGCATATCGTGGTAAAAACAAAGGACTAATTGATGCCATTTTAACATCCCCTCTAGTATTGCCTCCAACTGTCACAGGTTTTCTATTACTATTATTATTGGGTAGAAATGGTCCCCTCGGTCATCTACTCTCATCAATGGGGATAACATTAATTTTTACTTGGCCTGCTACCGTAATTGCAGCTACCGTTGTTTCATTCCCCCTGATGTACAAAACATCACTCGCAGCTTTTAATCAAATTGATACCAGTTTGCTTGCTTGTGCTAGAACTTTAGGCGCTTCAGAATGGAGAGTATTTTGGCGAATTCTCTTACCTTTGGCAAAACCAGGAATTATTGCCGGAACATTACTAGCTTTTGCCCGATCGCTCGGCGAGTTTGGTGCAACTTTAATGTTGGCAGGCAGCATTCCTGGCAAAACCGAAACTATACCTATTGCCATTTTCTTCGCTTCCGAAGGCGGAAATATG
Organism: Dapis hubbardiae BLCC-M172; assembly: GCF_050016015.1. NCBI lineage: Bacteria > Bacillati > Cyanobacteriota > Cyanophyceae > Oscillatoriales > Microcoleaceae > Dapis > Dapis hubbardiae. Next base: position 8,131 of record NZ_JBNHEQ010000147.1, on the reverse strand, counting down.
AAAGAAGCATTTATTTGGGTGTTAGTAATTTTAGCCATATCTCTTGGGGTGATAACTGGTGTCAACTTCTGGTCAGAATCTCAAATTAAAAAGCGCATGGCACAAAAAACAGAAAAGCAAATTCTTGATGTGCGCTCTGTACCTAAAGTTCAAACAACACCTTTTACACTCAACTCCCGTACCCAGTCACAAAGTCTATTTGTAGATATCAAAAAGCAACTCCCTGGGTTTCTCTTAAATGTTGCTTTCAGTGCTAATGATAAACCATTGGGGTTATTAGGAGGTTCCGGTGCTGGCAAAAGTATGATCCTGCGTTGTATTGCTGGTTTAGAAACTCCGACTCAAGGACGCATAGTTTTAAATGGGCGAGTATTATTCGATGCAGAACAGAAAATTGATTTACCCAGTCGCGATCGCCACGTTGGTTATCTATTTCAAAACTATGCTCTTTTCCCCCATCTAACCGTTGCTGAAAATATTGCTTTTGGTTTACCTAGAGGTTTGTCCTCAAACGAGATTCAACAACAAGTACGAGCGCATCTCTTGGCAGTGCAGTTACCAGGATATGAAAAACGATATCCAGGAGAACTTTCTGGAGGTCAGCAACAAAGGGTAGCTTTAGCACGAGCATTAGCAAGTCAACCAGATGCTTTATTATTAGATGAAGCCTTTTCCGCATTAGATACCCACCTGCGACATCAGATTGAAACATTAGTTATTGCCACCCTAGAAAATTACAAGGGGGTGACATTATTGGTGACTCACAACCTAGAGGAAGCTTACCGCATTTGCCAAAATCTTTTAGTTGTCGATGATGGAATTATTCTTAATCACGGTGTCAAACATGACATTTTTGAATATACTACCAGTGTGAGAGTTGCTCAGTTAACTGGTTGTAAGAACTTTTCTCAAGCAGTAATTATAGACGATCGTAAAGTAGAAGCTGTTGAGTGGGGATGCAGTCTTGATATTCTCGAACCCATTCCAGAACATTTTTCTCACGTTGGTATTCGCGCTCACCAGATTACTTTTACAGAGCAAGCAAACCAACCGAATACTTTCCCCTGTTGGTTAGCAGCAACCAGCGAAACTCAACATCGGATGACTTTATATTTGAAATTATATCAACCTGCAAGAAATGCTTTTGACTATGATTTGCACGCAGAAGTATTTAAGGAAAAATGGCATCAAATTAAAAATCGTTCTTTTCCTTGGCAGGTTTCTTTAGATCCGTTCCGTTTGTTATTACTAGAGGGTACCCCATCTCAATCAAATGCTAACTGGTATCTTCAAGACTCCCAAGATATTGTGTTGGTGAAACATCAAACTAAAAATACAATCAATTAATATCAATAGGACTTACGCAAAGAAACCCGGTTTCTACGATAAATCTTTGTTTTGAGCAATAGACGTCTACGAGAAACCGGGTTTCTGGGTTCTCATGGCTTTAGTCCTGATCAAATTCGGTAGCATTGGTGTAATTAGGGCTTGCTGAAAAAGTCTTATGAGTGAGGGTAGGAGTCAGGAGTCAGGAGTCAGGAGTCAGGAGGAATGGGGAATTTAGAGGAGGCAGAAGGAAAAATTATCCCTTGATTTTTCACCCATGAGTCAACCCAATATCCTAACTTTTTGAGCTACCTAGAAGGAAAACTTTGTACTTTTTCAAGACTTAAAAAGGCTAAAACCGTTATCCTTGAATACTTTTAGATTTAATCAGCAATCCCTAATTAGGCAACGAGTCAGGAGTCAGGAGTTATATCATGTTCAGAGAATGAGCGATCAAAAAGTATTAGTTTGTAGTTAGGCTTTAGCCCGCTAAATGTGTATCTAGATCTAAAGCCCAACAAAATAGCCTAATTGTATATATTCAACCGAACATGATATCAATTATTCACATTTTTACTTCTCCCCTACTCCCCTACTCAAGAAAGAGTAGCAAACATTAACCTCTACCAGAAAAACTACTTATAGAAGCCATTTGGTATCTCCGCAAAGGTGAGGGTTTTTGGCAAAGGAGTCAGAAGTAGGGGTGATTCGCGTTTGCGGAGCATTCCGTAGGAAATCACCCCTACAGGAGTCAGGAGATTGAGAAATAAAATAGGGGAAAAAAGTAGAATAAGCGGCCCCACACTTCCCACACTTCCCACACTTCCCACACTCCCAATCTATAAGATCCCAAATGGGTTCTATAGTATGGTTGTCACAGAAAGGTAGTTTAAGGGTCAACCATCCAGGCAAACTCGATCACAAAGTTTCAAAGAAACTCATGCTGGGTGCAAAGAAATACTCCCCTCCTTTCATTGTCACCCATTTGGTGAAGTCAGCCTCTTTCTTGCCTGGCCTTCCCCAAGAATCTGGCCAATTGTAAGTTTCCGTCTTTTTACCTTGTCCAATCACCGGATCTGCACCTACACCCCGTTCGACAAAATCCGGGGCATTAGACCAATTTGATTGCATGAAAATGAATTGATTGCCGAGGTCAGCTTGAAAACATAAAAACAACAATCCCGATCCCGAGCTTTCTTCTTGTACATCTGTAATGCTTTCTGTGCCGTAACTAATTCCTCGACGAGCAATGCGGTGCATCTTCTCATTATCAAAGTCATCGGGGGTATCGCCACGAGGGTTAGTTTTGCGTATATGAGCGTGAAAAGGACATTTCAAGGCTTCTGAATCGGCTTGATAATTAAAATTGTTCGTCGTAGTGTTCGGGTCTCCCCCCGGAGTTTTGGAGTCAACAAGCGGAGTTCCATCCTGAAAACGCCCCATTACATAAGCTCCAGCCAAAGCTGGTTCAATATTATCTAATTTTTCCGCGAGTTTGAGTACATCTTTATTCCAGCCTTCAACATTTTGTTCGAGTTTCCGGTACACCAAATAACTGCCGTAAGAACAATCTTCTGTTCCTAGGGAATCTTCAACTAAAACTAAGTTGAGGGGCGCTCGCGGGTCCCACTTGTCAAAATCATCATAGCTTTTGGCTTTTTCGATGTCGCTTTTCATAAACAGGGGCTGGCTGACTCCATCGCGGAAACCAAAATGTTCGATAACTGGAGATGTGTTATCCTCTGGCCGTTCTCGCAAGACGAAGCCCTGCTCGATGTGAATCTCCTCCTTAATATCGTTAAATCCTCCAATAATATCCTTTGCTAAGTTTTCGATATTCTTTTGATCGTCATCGGCGATTATGATTAAAGCATGATATTTATTCTGAAATTCAGTCTCCCAAGAGTCAACAGGGGGATCTTTTAATAGGTCTAAGGAGTTTGGGTCTTGCATTCCACCTCGGAAATATACATTTGTCGGGGTCTTGCTGTATGAAAAACCTAACTCCATATACCCTTTCATGGATAAGAAAAAATTCACAAAAGTTTCGCTTTCTTTAGTTTCGCGATATTTTTTAGCTTGTTCGTATTGCTTATAAGCCGAGGTAACGTATTCTTTCCCAAAATTACCGATCCAAGTTTTAACTTCATCTACTTTACTTGTATTGAAAGTTACAAACAAGTGAATGCTGCGATCGCGACCGTGAGACTTGAGAATATTGCCCTGGATTGCTTCAAGTAACTTTTGGTGTTCTGCAACTGTCGGGTCGATTTCAACTACATTAGTAATATCAATTCCGCAGTCCATGATTGACAAACTCCTATAAATAATAGATGGATAGAAAGAGGCCGATCACCTCCCCCAAGGATGAGGGAGATGGTGGCAAAACTTAGCTTCAATGAAGGCGTTGGTGAATGCGTAATGCTTTTGCCTCAAACATCTATGAAAGAACTATAGTTGTAGGCTTCATAGATATTGAAGAGCATTACCTAATCATCTAAATGAAATATCTTGGCATGGGAGGGCATCCCAGAGCCATTGACGTAGAAAAGCATATAGTACCCTGGTGGTGTAAAAACGCTTCGGCTTGGTGCGGTAAACTTAATTTCAGTTTGACCATCTTCCACAGAACCAATTTCCATATCCAGTTCCTCCAATCGCTGTCCGGAATCGAAGGAGTGGGTGACGCTACCGAGCTTAATCAGCACTAAAGATTCCTTACCCCCTGCCTCGCGGTTGGTCACTTCGATCATATTATCGGTACTGCCGTATTTCAGTTTCTCTCTCTCGTTTGCGTTGAGAATTTCCGGGCGCGTACTCGAACCAAACAGGTAGGGTGGATAGAAAATCGCGTGACGGTAAACTTCAGCAGATAGGAAATGCGTTCCCTTCGGAGCAAACTCGAAATCCCGAATCGTCGCAGTTTCTAATGTTCCATCCTCATAGCGAGCTGCTCGCGAGGGATTGCCTCCCATTACCAACACCCGCGCATCCGGCAGCAACAAGGCAGTATTGTGATACATCCGTGCTTCCTCATCTGGGTTCATCAGTTTGGTACTGAAACCATCTGGAGAGCCGTCGGGAGTCATCAGAGTTGGATTAAAGACTGGTCGGTGTTCGGCATAGTTACCCCCGTTGACGACGATAATTTGTTCGGTGGGTAAAATAACAGCCAATTCCATCGCTCGCGTTCCATAACGCCCTAAATCCGATGATTTTTTCTCGTATTTGTATTCGGGGGGGTAACTATTGGGAACGGTTTTTTGCAGGATGTCTTCATCTATGTGGGCTAAGTAGTCCTCATACAGTTTCCAATAGCCTTTTTTGCTTGACGGATCGAAAGTATCCGGTGCATTCCAACGCTCTACATCTGCAGAAGCACTGGCTCCCTCAATCGCATATTTACCCGGTCCAAAGCTAATATCGTTAGCCCCGATCAGACCACCATACAACAGCACATCGCCATTCTCCGAGGTCGGATCTAAAGAAGCAGTTCCGTAAACTTTTGTCACGCCTTTGCGTTGGGGACCAGATTCAAAGGTAATATCGTAGTTATCGAATATGTCCTTCTCAAAGGTCATAAAGTAGCTGTTGAAGCTCATATGTTTGGGAAGGGTATCTTTTCCTCCCCCATTTCCGGTGATTAAAAACGTATCTCCCTCAGCCTTTTTAACAGGAAAAATCCGGGGATAAAGATCGATATAATCTGGAGTATAAGAGTCATCTCTTATTTGAGTCTGAAAAGGGCTGTTTTCCTTCTCGCGAATATCGATCGCCTGCCACTCCTTGTCTCCCGTTAGATTGGGATCATAAATTTCGATGATCGAGTTTACTTCGTTAAATTTGTCTGCTGGCAAGCCAGAAATAATAGCGATCGCACCGTCGCTCAAAGGAATGAGAGTCGGATACCAGCGACCATCTTCCATTGTGTGAAAATGAGTTCCTTCCGGAGTCTCATCCCACATCTCTTTTTCCCAGTCAAAAACATTGACGAATTTACTACCTTGAAATTTGACCCCTGGATAGTAAAGCCGTGTTCCCCCTGCAAACATTACATTACCATCAGGTAAATGCAGGTGTCCCGAACAAAAGAGATCGTTAGGTTCATTGTCTTCAACAGGGGTTATCGGCGAATCAATACGCTCGAAAGGATTAGAGTCAAAATCAGGATTTACATCCCCTTCCTTATAAAAGGGATCTGATAGGGATGGGTCGAAAATATTGGTATTATCGACAACATCATAATCCCGAGTATTGATATTGTCTTGAATGACTCCATCCTCATCAACGCGGTTGCGGTTGCTGCTCCCGCTAGCCACTAAAACTTTATTACTCGGTAATAAAATAGTATGTACTGCTTGCATCCGGTCTTCTTTTTCTGGCATGGGCAGCATATACCACGCACCCATTTCTTCAGCACATCCCTCGTAAGTGAGAATCGTAGAGCCGTATTCATCTCCTAGTTTTTCTTTCAGAGTGGTTTCTAGGGGGCTGTGGTTACCTTTAGGACAAATATTTTCAGCAGCGGTGGCTCTCTCAATTGATATTGACCAGAGGACGATAGCAGTGATAAAGGCCATGCAGATCGACATTAATCGCTGCCAGAGCAATAGTCCGCACTGCCGACCTTTCCTTTGTTGGTCAATATTTTGGATTCTACTTTTAGATAGTACCCTGTTTTTTTTCCTATGTTTTATAAACATCTTTAAACTTAACATAAAACTTAACTAAAAAGAGTAAAGCGTGAATTGGGAAGAAATATCCATTTGGGATGCGATCGCTTCATTGATGGTTTGATGGCCTTTGCCAGTTCACAAGGGTAAATTCGGGGGAAGACCACCCTAGTTTATTGATTTACTTCTCCTGATAATCAAACCATACTGTGGGCTATTTGAGGTCTCTATCTATTCGAGAACTTCCCACATTTATTATCAGCTACAGTTGTAAAAATTTCAAACTATCCTCCATTTTTTTAGGTCTGTTGTTTCCATCTCTTGCAAGATTAATTATTCCATAAGTTATGACCTTAGAGTATCAAACAGAGAAAAAAATAACTCACATTTTAGTTTTATTGTCAAGTTTTTTATGTTAAGAAAGATGTTCGCACCTAGATTCCGCACTTCAGAATGTAGTATGAAAAAAGGAGTCAGGAGTCAGCAGGAAATCATACTGGTCAATAGGAGTAAACAATGTTCAACCCAACTATAACTTTAACCCATATACTCATGACACCATTCCAGATAAATCTGAGCAACACGATCGCCTGGATAATCTTCTAAGCATTCTTGAAATAAAACCCCTGCTTGTTGAAATAACTGTTGATGAAATAACAATACTGCCCTTTCAAACTTCTGTTTCGTCCTGATTTTCACATCCCGTAATTCTGTCTGGTCTGCAGAAAAGACTTCAAATAAAGCAACCGCTTTAGCTTTTCCTTTTGCTTTGACTTGACCAATAAATCGGAAATCGTACTCTAAGGGATTACTTAAGCTTGTAAAAGTTTTCTCGGTAATAAACAGGGAAACACCATAAGTTTTGGTTAACCCTTCCACTCTTGAGGAGAGGTTCACCGCATCTCCGATCGCCGTTCCATCCATACGCCCAAACCCCCCTACAGTACCCAACATTAATACTCCTGTATGTAAACCAATACCTATACGCAGAGGTTGAAGATGATTTTCTTGTCGAGATAAATTATATTTTTTCAATTCTTCTAACATGGCGATCGCCCCTTGCAGTGCATCATCAGCAGAATTGGGAAACAAAGCCATAATAGCATCACCAATATATTTATCAATAAACCCACCATGAGCTTGAATTTGGGGTTCCATATAACCCAGATATTCATTAATAAAAGCAAAGTTTTTCGCTGGGGTCATCTGTTCCGAGATAGTAGTAAAATCGCGAATATCGGAGAACAATACCGTCATTTCCCGTTCCACTTGATCTCCAAGTTTCACATCCACAATACTCTTTTTGTCTAAAAAGCTAAGAAACTGAGCCGGAACAAAACGTTCATAAGCCTGGTTTAATTTAGTTATATTGTTATACAGTTGGGCATTTTCTAATGAAATTGCTGCTTGAGTAGCAATAGTTCGTAACAGTGCCATGCGCTCTTTGGTAAAAGCTCCAGTAGTCAGGTTATTTTCTAGATAAATAATACCCTTGAGTTTACCTTGATTAATTAAAGGAGTGCAGGCAATAGATCGGCATTGATATTTTTGAATGTAGGCATCATCAGTAAAATTCCCTTCACGAGTAGCATTGTTCAAAACAATAGTTTTACGAGTACGGGCAACATAATACACAATTTTTGATGCCACCATTTTAAATTCAGACAGAGGAATAGACTGCAATACCGAAATTTTGTCTGAGTATTCTTCCTTCGTTGCTTCAATAAACAAAGCTTCCCCATGAGCTAAAATTAATATTCCTCGTTGCGCTCCTGCATTTTCAATGAGAATATCCATTAAAGTTGCCAGCAATTTTTCTAAAACAATCTCACTAGAAATGGCAGTCGTAGATTTAATCACTGTAGCTAAATCTAAAAATTCACTATCATTAGAACTGCTTGTACCTTGCAACCATGTTGTATGAAGAGTTTTGCTATTGGAATTTTTACACAATTGAGGATAATTTTTTTCCAGGTGCTTGACTTTTGCTATTGCTCCCCATTGACTGTAACAGTAATGTGCTTCCATCATATAAACCAAAGCAAGTTTTTCCTGCTGCCAGTCAAGATAAAATTTAGCTGCCAGTTCATTTGCCAGAGCTTCTTCTTGAATATATTTATTCTCTTTGGCTC
>NZ_JBNHEQ010000146.1:71104-96939 GCF_050016015.1 Dapis hubbardiae BLCC-M172 | reverse complement strand
ATCAGATATATATTATACCCTTTTTTTTACTATTTTTTCACTAAAGTCCCGATATTCGGTCTCCATCCACAACAAAACGACCATCCCCATCATTTAATAATGTATAAGTGTGAGTATCATCAACATCAGAGTCAGTTGTAGTTAGAGTACCTACCACTGTTCCATTATTACTATTTTCTGCAATAGAATTATTATCTAATTGAATATTTGTAGGTAGATTATTTCCAGGTTCAGGGTCTGGAGATGCAGCAACAAATTCAACAGCACCAATATCTGTAATGCTACTACCATTATTATCGCCATCAACAGAGCGAGTATTGCCTAACTGATCTGTAGTAGGTACATCAGTATTAGTTCCTTTATCAATAGCAGCACTACCATCTGACAAAGGATGAACCAAGAAACCATCAACTTCTTGCAACTCTGCCAACTGAGGATCACCAATTGCCATATTCGCCGTCACTAATTGGTCTTCCTTATCTACTGCAGGAAATTGCAAGTTACCTCCCCTGTCAGTCAGTTGATAGTGTGTTTGTTGGCTAATGCCATATACATTACCAGCCGTGTTGCGGTCAAAAATCGTATTTCTCACTTCAATATCAGGAGCTACAGTCTCTCTAGTGTGAATCGCACCTGAAATATTTGCTGCATAATTGTTAGTAATTGTCGTGTTGGTAATTGTCGTAGGTGAGTAGGTAAAGATTGCACCTCCCAAACCCGTTGTACCATCTGGACTTTCTGTTCTGTTCTCGGAAAAGGTACTGTTAACAACCTCAGCTCTGGTTAAGTCTGAGTTGGCGTCAATCCACAATCCACCACCCTGACTTTCTGCTGTATTTCCGGCGAAAGTAGTATTGCTGATTGTAAAATTTCCCTGACCGCTGTTTGCCGAACTTTGGCCAGTGCCGATTCGTATTCCTCCACCATGAGCCATGTTGACACCATCTATAGTGGATGTGATGACTGAATTGTTGATAACAGTTGTATTTTCAATGATTACATTATTACCTTGGTAAATATACAAAAATGTAGCCCCGCCTGCACCTGCACCTGTATTTCCTTCAAACAGGGTATCACGAATTGCGATTGTGCCGTTTTCGCCAACGGAACTGGCAGAAACTCCATCGGTATATATTGCGCCTCCAAGTCCTCTAGAGAAGTCAATGCCTGCACTGGTGTTGTTATTGGTAAATGTTGAATTTTCTACCGTCAAAGCTGTTGAAGGAGTATTGAGGGCACCGCCGTTAATTCCTTTGTTATTTGTAAACTCACTATTTTGAATTGTCAGAACAGCAAGACCATTTGTAGAAATTGCACCGCCGCCTCTTTCGCTTCTTCCAGCAGTAGCATCGTTGTTGTCAAACTTACTGTTAATAATTGTCGTATTACTGCTATTCTCTACCCAAATAGCACCGCCTCCTTCTCCAGAGGTTACGTTATTTTCAAAGGTGCTGTTTTCTACAGTTAGCGTGCTTTCAAAACCAGTTTTAATTCCTGCTCCATTTCCTGCTTCCCCTGATTGGTTGGTTCTGCCATTGGCAATTGTCAGATTTCTGATAGTAATATTTTTTCGATTACCTGTCTCTAAAACTCGATGGGCATTCTTGCCACTAATAGTTAAACTTTGAGCATTTTCACCATCAATAGTTAGGTCTTTATCTATTTCTAATTGACCAGAAGTTAGGGTAATAGTTTGATTAGCTAAACTGGAGTCAAATTCAATTGTGTCTCCTGGGTTGGCATGGGCGATCGCTTGTCTTAAGGAACCAATACCACTATCATTATTATTGGTTACTGTTAAAATGTTGTTATCGTTATCTCCAGTTTCAGGGTCTGAAGATGCAGTAATAAACTCAACAGCACCAACATCAGTAATTTCACTCCCATTATTATCGCCATCAACAGGACGAGTATTACCTAACTGATCTGTAGTCGGTGCATCAGCATTAACTCCTGCATCAATAGCAGGACTATTTTTTAATAGAGGATGTATGAAAATATTATTTACTTCTTGCAAATCTGCCAATAAAGGGTCAGTAAGTATTACTCCTGCTGTTACTTTCGTATCATTAGGATTAAGTTCATTAGACTGAATATTTCCACCACCATCACTAAACTGAGTTCCTGTGTGATGATTAATATTCCAATCATTACCACCATTGTTAGCTTCATTATAGGCAACAATAGTATTTTTTCAAGTAGTATTTGAGTTACCGCCCCAGAAACCTCCACCTTGAAATCCAGCATAATTATTAGCAATAGTTGTGTTAGTAATATTAGTAATGTGGGAATTATTTGCTAAAAGTATTGCTCCTCCTAAACCACTATTACCATCTTCATAGTAATTAAATCAGAAAAATTGTGACATCAAGTTTTCTATCGTATCAAAGTATATTTTTGTTGTATTAATATTAGTAATTATGCTTATTGTGAGGAAAAATTAATATTTAAGTTTGGCAAAACACGGTTGATTATCTATTGAAATTTGGTAGTGGTAACGAAGTAATAATAAGTATTAGATCACAAACAACAGAGTTACTGAAGAGTTATCATATTCTTATCCTTATTATTTTCGGAATACTTAAATTTTAATTGCTGATTATAAATATTAATTCTGAATAAGAAGCTTAAACTGTAAATTCTAAAATGGGGAAGGAAATTATCCACATTGCTGAATGCTTACAATAACTGAGAGAAAAAAATCAAATGTAAAACTATAATTTATCAAGAGTTTTAATATAGGAAATTAATGAGTAATTTCCTATATTCATACCATTCTATCTATTACAGCAGATTTGGTTATTAATATCGTACAATTAACAGGGTAAATATTTTTGGTTTCTACCCTATCTTCCAACACATCTTCCCTACTCCCTAATTCCTAATCTCTATAATGTAATATTTAAACTGCTAACCAAGATGAAAGGTCTCTTTGAATCAAATCTTGTAGCTTGAAAATATCTTCACGGTAGAAGTCAGTTAATAGTTGACGCTCTTCTGAAGTAAGAGGTTTTAGTTCTTTACCTCCTGAATTTAAATTAATTAAACCAGAGCGTAATTTTTGTCGCATTTCCAGAGGCATCACCACTTTTAAAACAGATGAAACTGCTGATCTTAGAGGATTTTTAGTTTTAATTAAATTATTTATAGATTGGTTTTTAGGAACTACAGCAACTTGTTGACGCTTAGAAGTATCTGGAATAAAGTTACTATCTACCCCAATAAATTGATACATATCCTGCATCATTGTCGATGAATCTTCAGACAAGTCATTATAGAGATAAATTTTTACTCTTTCTTTGCCAAAAGTATCAAAATAATACTTGACTGGAGTATAGTACAATCCTTTTTTAAGAGTAAAAGAAGTATCAGCACGAAATTCAACTTGTTCAGTTAAAGAACGAACTTTTTCTACATTTATTGAATCACGAAGGTGCATTAGATAGTCAGAATAAGCTCTATCTACTGGATTTCTGAGGATAGCTATCATTTTAACATCAGGAACATATTTAATAATCCTTTCAGATGAAGATTTATAATGAAAAAGATAATTAGGAGATACTTCACCAATAGCAATTTCCTCTTGGACATTGTTAAAAAGGTTGCAGTATTTTTCCCAAGTATCAATTCTTTTTGGATTTGGTTTCCCTTGAAAATTTTCCCAATCTCTCTCTAAAAAGTTTGTTTCTTTGACAGGACTCATATAAACTTGGGGATGTTGGTTTAAATATTGATAAATTGATGTAGTTCCTGCTTTCTCTATACCTACGACTAAAAAAGTTGGTAACTTCATTATCTTTCTCCTAAGTTTAATTGATTCAGATATAATATTTATGATTGAAGCTATTAGGCCAGTAATTTTTAGTTTCAGGAATAGTTGACTTATTATGCTTAAGTTGTAATTTATAAGAGGGATATTCCACATATTCCAATAACCTAGCAGCTCTTCATATTTAGTTATACCCTAATTTGAGTTTACTGTATTTATAGATTAATGTAAATACTTTAGTTCTGAATTTGGTTGTCAATAAAATATCTTGGAATTAGAAACCACCATCATAAATTCAGAGTTTTAATGTATTTTGGGATTTTTGACAGATTTTAGATACAGGTTACATCTTGGCAATTTATAACTATTGGTTAATTTCAGGTATTTTTGATAGTTAATTGAAAAAAATATGTCAGAAAAAATAAATTATAAGCTATAAATGAACTATTTTTTATAGTTGCTTGTTTGATTGATTTTTTTGCTGTTTGAGTTTATTTTCAATTTTTTTGATCAGGGGTTTTGACTCTAAGAGAAAACCAGTAGGTTCATCATCGTCATTTTCTTCTGGATACAATTCTGGGGTTTCTGATTCAGATTTCTCCGTTTCCTCTTGCAGCTTTTTATCTAAGTTTAGTACAATTTCTGATTGTGCTAATAGTAAATCATGTAAATCTATCAATCTCAAGCTGCCATTAGATAAGACTATAATTATAGGTTCATAAACATACTCTTTTGGTCTATTTAGTGCAGTGATAGCTGCTGCATTAATTTGAAAATTTTCAGAAAGAACTAGAGGAGGAGTGTTGAGAAAATCTAACAATTCACGGACAGGACATCTATAATAAACTTTTTTCTTTTCAGGTAATTTCATATATTCTAGGAATCTGATTTGGGAAATCATACCCAACATTTGTGTACTTTGAGTAATAATAACTCCGGGTAATTCTGGTTTTAGTCTAAATTTTTCAGCTACTATCTGTCCTAAAGTAGCAGAATTAACTTGGAAATCGTGGGAAGGCAAGTTTCCGATAGTAGAATTGAGTGTAAGCTGGGTTAGGTTAATCATTGAAATTAATCTAGAAATAAGCTGTATGAACAATATTTTATGAGGATATGTTAGGTTGGATTAATTTACGGTTAGATGCAAAAATCTAAAATCTAATCCGTGTTTGATGATTGCACAAACAATACTCTTTGTCCTATCCTGCTCCGGAATAGTATTATGGCCATTTCATACAAAACAAGCAGGGAAATGCCCAGTTTTCCACCTGCAAAACCAAGCTTAACTTTGCCTTTGAATACACTTGAGCTATTAAGTCAGCTATTACAACAGACATCTCAAGGTCTAGAAAGCATAGTCATTACAGAAGATATATTTGCCACCACTCAATACCTTATGTTTCCAGGGGTAAAGTTTACAGTAGTTATTTCCAAGGAGTTTAATGGACTTTTGTGGGGCAAAGTAGTTAAGGAGTTATCAAACAATCAAACCCAGAAAAGAGAACAACAACAACAAAATTATAATTTCCAATCTAACTCTTTTAGCTTTCCCTTGAAAAGGGGAAATGTGGAAAATTTACAATTTAATGTGGGTTTAACTTTTGACCCAAAAGCAATTCAAGTTTTTGTATACCAAATTATTAATCGACTAGAGAAAGATCAAAGTCAATCAATAATTATATCTCAACTTAAATCTAGAATAAATAACCTAAAAGTGAATAATCCTAATCTCCAGAGCGAATTCACTTTAAAATTACTCAAACTATTGACTTCTAGGGAAAATATAGACTCCGTTTTACAGCTAAAAAATTCTCAAAAAAACAAGCAAAAAAAGAATTATCCTGACCTATCAAATTTACTATCAATAAATGATTCAACAGTTAATCTTCATGGCATATCTACTCCTAATACTGAATTAATAACAAAAACTAATTTCCTACAAAATAATCAATTACCATCATCAGATTCAGTGTTGAATAATCAAGATTATCCATTAGTATGTAAACCTATTGAGACAGCTCTACACCAACAAATAGAACAAGAGAAACTCCTGAATCAAGTCACAACTCAAATTCGCCAAACTTTAGAATTACCAGAAATTTTATCAACTGCGGTGGAACAGGTGAGAAAATTCTTACAAGTAGACAGATTATTGATTTATCAATTCAATGATTCTTTATTGTTAACAAATAATATTACAGGAGTAAATCAAGAAAGAGGCTCAGTGAAATATGAAGCTTTAGTATCAGATAAAATTTCTTCTGTATTAGGTTTTAGTGAGGCAGAAAACTGCTTTTTTCCTCCTAATAGATCTATAGTTAAATATAGTAAAAGCTCTGTTCATGCCATAGCTGATGTCGAAATAGCTTATAGTAAATTTCCTTGTTTACTAGAAGTGATGCGACAACATCAAATCAAAGCAAAATTAGTAGTACCAATTATAGTTGATGAAAAATTGTGGGGATTATTAATTGCCCATCAAAGTTCTGAGCGAGATTGGCAAAACAATGAAAAGAGATTTCTCAAAGAAATTGCAGAACATCTAGCGATCGCTATTTATCAAGCTCAATTATATGCAGAATTGCAAAAGCAAAAACAAACTTTAGAAAAACGCGTAGTTGAACGAACCCAAGACCTTTATGATGCACTTCAAAGTGCCGAATCAGCTAATCGTGCTAAGAGTGAATTTTTAGCGACAATGAGCCATGAATTACGCACTCCTCTTACCTGTGTTATTGGTATTTCTTCAACTCTTTTGCAGTGGTCTTATGGTAATAGGGGAGCAAAAATTATGCCAATAGAAAAGCAAAGAACCTATTTACAAACAATCCATGATAGTGGTGAACATCTACTGGAATTAATCAATGATATTCTAGATTTATCTCAAGTAGAAGCAGGTAAAACAGTCTTAAAAATTAGTGAATTCTCTTTATCTAAACTTAGCTATGAACTTTGGCAAAATTTTAGAGAAAAAGCTGAAGAAAGTGAAGTAAAACTAATTTTTGAACAGAATGTAAATCCAGATTTAGATAGATTTACGGCTGACCAAAGGAGAGTTAAACAAATTCTATTCAATCTTCTCAGCAATGCAATTAAATTTACTCCTCGTGGGGGAAATGTTAGACTGAAAGTGATGAGAGATCGAAATACAGCAGTTTTTCAAGTAGAAGATACTGGTATGGGAATTTCTGAAGAGCAAAAACCACTATTATTTAAGAAATTTCAACAATTAGATTCTCCTTATAATCGTCAACAAGGTGGTACTGGTTTAGGTCTAGCTTTGACAAAGCAATTAGTTGAACTTCATAGTGGAATTATTGAAGTAGAATCTACTGTAAATATCGGCTCTACTTTTACAGTTAAACTACCAGCAAAACCACTCAAATTAGCAAATGAAAAACTCAAACAAAAAGGAGAAAGTGCATCCAATATTTTATCCTTACAAGGTACGGTAGTATTGATTGAACAAGAAGAAGAAATTGCCACAATAATTTGTGATATTTTGACAGCAGCAGGATTAAAAGTTGTATGGATAATAGAAGGCTCTACTGCAGTAGAACAAATTATTTTATTGCAGCCTGTTGCTGTAATTTTAGATATGCAGTTACCAGGAATTGATGGTGTAGATATTATTCAGCAGTTATCCACAACAAACAGCACTAAAAATATTAAAATTTTGGCATTAACTACTGTTAATACAGAAATAAATTGGGAATATTATTATACTGCTGGTGTGGATGAATGTTTAACCAAACCAATTAATCTCGAATATTTATTAAGTAAAATGATAGCATTAATAACGTAAGCATTCAGCCGTCAACTATTGCTTTTGACGGGCGATCAAATAAACATTATTCTTAAGGGCAAAGTTTTATTGCTCAGAGCTGACAGCTAATACCCGTTGGCGGAGCATTCCGGTACGGAAATGGTTACTTAGTAACTAATAGAAATAGGCGTGAAAAAGATATATACTTTTTGCATCTAGTAGGAAACAGGAAATATATTTTCACGAAAAAAAACAGGAAAAATGATTGTGTCACTTAATTTTACCGAATAATGAATAATTAATAATTATTCATTACACATCTCCGGAAAATAAATAAACCTTTGAGTTAGATCGGCTAAAGAAAGAAAAGTCACCATGAAAAATCCTTTTTCATGCCTTTTTTGTTAAAATATCTCGCCTGTTCCCCGTTCCATGTTTCCTGTTCCCTGTTCCCTACTCCTCCAAAAAATCTATATCTTTTTCACGTCTAGGTCGATTAAATAATTCAGGTTAAAAGTCTATCCCCATAGGGGAAAAAAGAAATAATATTTCTTTATATTCAATCAAGAACCAAGAACGGTTTTAACCAGAGGTAATTATCCATTATTAATTATCTATATAGCAATCCTCTGATCGGTTGTGGTATTTTGGGAGTAGTTAGGAGTCAGGAGTCAGAATTTTGAAGCTTTTCAGCTCTTTTTAACTATTATAAAACTTGTTACGACCAATTTAGGATTGCTATATATCCATTATCAATTATCAATTATCAATTATCAATTATCCATTATCCATTATCCATAATTATGACTAATAAAAATCCTAATTTACTATTACCAAAAGGTTTAATAGTTTCTTGTCAAGCTCCCACTGACTCCCCTTTACATCATCCAGAAGTTATTGCTGCAATGGCACAAGCATCTATAAATCAAGGTGCAGTAGGAGTTAGAATAGATACTCCATCCCATATTCGGGCAGTGCGACAGAGAATTACTCAGCCCATTATTGGTTTGTGGAAGCAACAAATACCAGGATGTGAAGTTTATATTACCCCTCGTTTTTCCGATGCAGTAGCGATCGCCGAAGCTGGAGCAGATATTATTGCTATTGATGCTACTCTCAGAGAACGTCCTGGGGGAGAAACTTTAGCTACATTAATTACCCAAATTCATCAAGAATTAGGAAAAGCTGTAATGGCGGATGTAGATACTATAGAAGCAGCACAACTAGCAGCAACAAAAGGTGCGGATTTTGTTGGGACTACTCTGTATGGTTATACTGAGGAAACAAAAACAGAATTTCCTCCTGGTTTTGAACTATTAAAACAGATGGTAGAAAATTTAGCAATACCATCAATTTGTGAAGGAGGTATTGCTTCTCCAACAATGGCAAAAAAAGCTATGAATTTAGGAGCTTATGCTGTTGTTGTGGGAACTGACATTACAGGAATTGATAGTAAAGTTAAAGCCTACAACATCGAGATAACCTCTTAAAAAGTATATTTATATCCATTTTTACATAAACAATACTTAGGCAAATAAATTATATTTAGCTGATACTAATGTAGGCAGTCACTAAAATATATAGTGCTATAGCTTTAAGTATTTGAATTTATCAAATATTCTTCAAAACAATTAATTTTCTACTATTTGGTTGCAGTTGTAGCAAGAGAAACTAATAGTAAGTTTTTACTACTAGACTGACATAGCCAAAACTGTGCATTAGATTTTGGTGGTGGTGCATAGTAATGGTAGAGAGAGTGTGAGAAGTGTGGGGAGTGCGGGAGCGTGAGAATAAATTAGGGTTTGCTGAAAAAGTCTTTTTTTAAGGAGTAGTGGAGCGGGGGAGTAGGGAGTAATTTTTTTACTCAAATCTTGCCAAAAATGCTAAATTTTTGATTTTTCGGGAACCGTGCATAAATAACTGAAAACTAGGTACTTTTTCAAGACCTAAAAAGGCTAAAAACTTTATCTATAAAATGCTTTGATATTTAATCACTAAGCCCAAATTAAAAAATATATATCTTCACCATTACAATGCAGGACTACCTAGATTTTTTCGTAATCACCCCATCCCCCATTTTCTAATGTACCATTTAAGGTGTTTCGGTCCACTACAAATAGTTAGGCTACTGCTTAGGAGTCAGGAGTTAATCGGACTGAGTTCGGAGAAATAAAATTTGGAATTTTTTTGTCTTAATACTCTATTTTTAGTCAAAAAAAACATTAAAATAAAGCCATTTTCAATCAAGCTTATTTGTCACATTATTTTTTAACTCTCGTTCTGATGATTGGATTATAGTTTAAGAGATTTTATTTTCTGTAAAAGTTGCTCTGATAAAAAGTTTTTTTTTAATCTTTAGTAACTATTCAGTTTTAGTTAATGTAAAAATGTCGTAAGCTATACTACGAACTATAAGCAAAAAATATATAATTAAATAATTGGTAATTTACAACATAAAAAATGGTTAATCTTCCGGAGGAAAAGCAGGGTGCAAAGAAGAGAAAAAGCAGGGTGCAAAAAAAAAGAAAGATAAAATACTCATGCAGTAACAATGGCTCAAGATTTTGGTTTATATTCTAAATTTTCCCCTGTTGCCAGAACCTCTGGGCAACAAACTAGCTCGAAACGTCATCGGTTGGTGCAAGCATTCATAATGATGCTAGTCATTACCAACTTTATTGGCATCAATGCTTATCGTATAGTGCAATTACAATTATTTCAGGGAGAATATAACCGGGAACGTGCAGACAACAACCGCATTCGCCTAATGCCAGTAGCAGCAAGTCGTGGCACAATTTACGATCGCAAAGGCAGAATATTAGCAAGTAACCGTCTCTCTCGCTCTGTATATTTATGGCCTCAAGAATACACCCCCACAAAATGGTCGGAGTTAGCAACCGAACTTAGTCTAATTTTAGATATTCCAGCTACTGATATTATCAACAAGTTAGAGGCAACTGGCTATAATTCGCCCTTACCAGTCAGAATTACCTCAAATATAGATCGCTCTACTTTCGTAGCATTAGCAGAAAAAGCTAGTGAAACAAGAGGGGTAGAAGTTCGTACCGAAAACATTCGTCACTATCCTAATGGCAGTTTAGCAGCTCATTTGCTTGGATATACTGGTGAAGCAACTAAAGAAGAATTAATCGCTAACCCCAAATATCCAATGGGAATGATCGTAGGAAAAATGGGAATCGAACGTTCAGCAAATTCTGCATTGGAAGGAGTTTGGGGTAATCGTTTGATTGAAGTTGATGCTAAAGGTAACGAAATTCAAGAGTTGGGAGTAGAAAACCCCACCTCAGGCAAACCAGTAACATTAACCATCGATCTCGACCTCCAAAAAGCAGCAGAAAAAGCACTGGGAAATCGCCGGGGTGCTGCAGTTGCCATTAACCCTAAAACAGGGGAAGTCTTAGCAATGGCAAGCGGACCAACATTTAACCCCAGTATATTTGCAGGCAAAGTAACAAAGGAAAAATGGCAACGTCTCCAAGGTGCAAGTAAACCATTTCTGAATCGCGCTCTTCAAGGTTATCCCCCAGGAAGTACATTCAAAGCTGTTACTTCTGTGGCAGCACTCCAGTCTGGCAAATATTCTCCTAACTCCAAAATTGCAACTGCCAATTCTGTGACTATTGGTGGTATCACCTTTAATGAACATAGTGGTGGTTATGGACTAATTGGTTTTCGGGATGCTTTAGCTTACAGTAGTAATACATTTTACTATAAATCGGCTGTGAAAATTGGTCCTGAACAAATTTCTAAGTGGGGACGAGAGTTAGGTATTGGTGGCAGTATTGACTTAAAGTTACTCGGATTAAATGGTAATCATGGTCAAATTCCGACTCCCAAGGAAAAAGAGGAAATATATGGAGAAGGTTGGCATATTGCTGATACTGTGACTATGGGAATTGGTCAAGGTTTAGTATTGGTTACACCTCTCGAATCTTCAGTGATGGTAAGTACGATCGCTAATGGAGGGTATCGAGTGCAGCCTCATTTATTGGCTTCTCAAACTAATACTGTTACTACTAAATCAATCAAGACTGGGTTAAAACCTTCTACTATTAATACGGTACGAGAGGGATTAATTGATGTAGTTAGAAAGGGTACTGGTAGGCGGTTAAATGATGGTACTATTCCATTATCTGGGGGTAAGACTGGTACAGTGGAACTTCCGGGGCAAGCTGATAATGCCATGTATATCGGTTTTGCACCTGCTTATAATCCTGAAATTGCTGTAGCGGTTGCAGTTGAAGAAGGTGGTTACGGTTCGGTAGGAGCAGCACCCATTGCCAAAGCAATTTTTGATACCTATTTTGGTAATCAAGGAAAATAGTATAGCTGAAGTAAGGGCGAATGGTAATTCGCCCCTACATTCACCACACAGAGTATATTTAGGGTTTCCTGAAAAAGTATAATACCAATTACCATGCATTATTGCTATACTTGGGCGATACTTCAGTTATTAACTAATTAGCAGGGCGCAGAATCATTTTTTTACTAATTTCAGCTAGTTTAATGTTAATTATTCTTATGTTTGCTTCTCCCCCACTCCCCTACTCCCCTACTCCCCTACTCAACAAAATGTAGAAAAGTTTTTGAGAAATGGTATAAGTTGTAGGAGTAGGAGTCAGGAGTCAGGAATCAGGAGGAATGGGGAATGAGCGAGGAGGCAGGAGGAAGAATTATCCTTTGATTTTTCTGCTTATAGTCAACCCAAAATCTTAACTTTTTGATTTTTCGGGAACCGTGCATGAAGCAGCTCAAAAGCAGGTACTTTTTCAAGACTTAAAAAGGCTAAAGCCTTTATCTATCAATACTGTTAGATTTAATCAGTAAACCCTAATTATATCATGTCCGGGTAATTAGTGATAAAAAAATTTTTGTTTGTAGAATTGCTCTAGCCCATTAAATATCTATACTTAGGGCTAGAGCAATTCTACGAGAGCTTCTAATTGTAACTATTCAACCTAAGATGATATTATACCAATTCCCATGCATTAATGCTATACTTGGGTAAAAGTTCAGTGATTAAGTAATTACCTTAGTTTAATTACTTTTTTGTTAGTTTGAGTAAATTTAGCATTAATTATTGTTGTTTTTACTTCTCCCGTACGGACGTTGCACAGGCAAAAATGCGTTTTCCGTTCCGGAATGCTTCGCTTTCCATGTCGCGCAGCGTTAACGTTTGCGGAGCATTCCGTCAGGAAAGTTGTGCGCCAGCAAAACGTCCCTACACTGCCCCACTCCCCTACTTCAATTTCCTGATGTACTAAATAGAAATAAAGTCTTCACTGGTTAACTGTAGAACCTAAAACACCAATTGCATTTTGCTGCAAAGGAGTGAATAAACCGCTAATTGGTAGTTGGCTGTCAGGAAAAAATCTTTCAAAACCTTCTGAATTAAAAATAATGGTAGAACCATCAGATAAAAGAATAGGCTCTCCAATTGGTAGCAGCAAAGGTAACACCAACTTCAATTTCCTCCTGTTTATGATTATTGCTGTTAAGGTATTTCTAAGAGCTAAAAGGTTATGCAGTTTTTGATTAGATACAGCAGATTTCAGACAAATTATGTACAAGGCAGAATAGTCAAATTTTTGTGGTGAGGGAATCTTGCCAGCTAAATGTGTAGCTCATAGCAGCGAGAAGTGCTGTATCTCCAAAAAGTAAGTTTTTTCTCAGGTAGTTTAACGGTTTGAGATTAATTATTACAGAAGTCTATTTATCACATAAAATAAATTTTAGTAGAGTATATATTTTTCTTTATATTATGTTTGAGTGTTTTTTTCTCAGTCCTAATATCTTGTTTCAGTATTTATAGATAAATTAAATTTAGTATTACAAGTAAAATATTATGGTAATATGGCACTCGCAAAAGTGGTGCATAGTAGAATTTGTATTTTTCCAAATATTTTTAACCAACACCATTTAAGCGAGTTTTACCAAATTATCAAACTTTCCCAATTTTTTACTCAATAAATTACAGTTATAGATGACTATCTGTGAACTTTCCGCTTAGTTTTATTATGCCAATAAGCAGTCATAATTTTAGGATTTGGCAACCCATTAACACAGACAACTCGCAATCCCCGCAGTACATCTATAAACCTGCTATAAGGAGTTCTGCGTAAATTTTTATCCGTCAAAGTATAAGTCACAGCTCCATAACTAAATTGTCTACTTCCATAAACTATAGCAACTTTAATCATGGATAAACTAATAGCACGTTGTTGTTGTCGCCGTTCTAAATGATTAGTATCTTTAGGATTATGTACTGCGGAAATAGAACCTAATTTT
Organism: Dapis hubbardiae BLCC-M172; assembly: GCF_050016015.1. Lineage (NCBI taxonomy): Bacteria > Bacillati > Cyanobacteriota > Cyanophyceae > Oscillatoriales > Microcoleaceae > Dapis > Dapis hubbardiae. The sequence goes on along the minus strand of NZ_JBNHEQ010000146.1, from coordinate 83,095 downwards.
TCAATATTTAGGTCATTTTGAAGCACTAGACTGAGTTGGTGGTTCATATTCATTATCCTTGTTCAGTAAATTTACTAAGAAAATCACAAGCAAAAATTTAACCATAATTGAATCTAATTTGAGTCCAGAAATAGACTAATTTTTCTGCAAAAAAACAATAGATGGAACAGCTTATTAAAATCTCTGGGGGCAGAGATAACTGTTCCTGATAATGTTCTAAATAAATTTTCAGAAGGGTGAAAAATAAATCCCGATAAAACCCACAGACAGAATAAATAGACTTTTTTATCCTTGAATGGGCAAAAGGATTAATTTTATTTTCTTCAGAAATACTTAGACTATTAAATCCAGCTTAACAAAGATGGCAAAAGCATACAAAAGTCTTAAATCATGCTACATCCTGTAGTTGCCAAAAATAGGCCACTCGTTGTTGCAACTTGTGCCAATATTTCATAACTTCATCTGGTTCAAACCAAGTGACGTTAGCTTCTTGGGGAGTAGTAACTATGACTAAAGCGTTGTTGAGTTTGAGGCCATATTGACGATTAATTGCCCCAAAATAAGCTGCCAGTTGTAACGGTTCGTCAGTAAGAGGTTTGATTTGATTAGCAGATTTATAGCGGTTTTCACTTCATGACTTGCATTACTTCTTCCTTCTCTCCTAGATAATATGAGCCTTCTTCCTTTTAACCCAAATCTCTGTACTCTAAAAAACATGAAAACTACTATAAATTCTATGACGCACGGGATATTGTAGAAACTGGCAACAAAGTCCACCCTGCCGGAGTAACCTTCATAATAATGGAAAATGTGGCCTTCTACAAGTTTAATTTCGTGAATGTTTTCTAAGAAAGGTAAAATTTTATCCCAATATGTTTCGATAGTGGGGGGGCTTTGATTATCAAGATGTGGTTCATTAACCTGAAGAGCGCTGTAAGATTTCATAGACTCAAAACTTTGATTCCACACTAATTTCAGGAAATTATTTCACATCTAAAGTTTGAGACTATTTATGACATCTTTAAAGTGAATTGGTATAACTTCGCGCCTTCTGACTTCAGCTATAATACCATGTCCGATTGAACGCTTATAATTTAAGATAGTAGGGGAGTAGGGGAGTAGAGGAGTAGGGGAAAAATTAAAATATATCCTCTCGATCGCCAAATATTTTATTTATACCTAATCATCCGGACATGATATAACTCCTACAACCCATCACCAATTAAAATAAACGGTGCCCAATAATAAGGATGTCTAAAATTGTTCGCGTCTATTTCACCGTTAACATTTCCAGTTATTAAAGCTAACTGTGCTTTTCGTAACGCCTTTGCTTTGGTAATATTCCCTTTTTTTAATGCTCGATAAAAATCAACCATCAGTAGTTGGGTTCCGCGATCGTCAACTTGCCATAAAGTAGCTATAGATGCTTTTACCCCTGCTCGTTGCATCTGATAACCCAACCCTAAAATTTCTGAACCATCGTTCAAAATACTTCCTACTCCAGTTCGACAAGCACTCAAAACTGCTAAGTTAATATTTGGTAATGATAAATTGGTAATTTCCCCGAGAGTTAAACGACTCCCATCACCAAATAAAATAAATGAATCTTCTGGGTGTCCACTCACAAAATCTGCATGGGTGGCAAAATGGAGAATATTGTATTTATCAACCCGTGAAATAATTTCATCCCAACTAAATGCTTGATTGAACAATTTCATAGTATTAGGAATGATTTTGGCTAAAGTTTCTATCTCTTGTCCAGCAAATTGTAATCCTGATAATTGAAATTCTCTTGAACCAACCATAAACTGATAGTTTCCTTCACTAAAAGCTGCTGCTAATACTCGAAGTTTATCTAAAGGTTTACTGTTGAAATTAGTTAGACTTGCAGCAGTAATATTATTGATATTAAATTTTTCTATCAGCCATTTTTCTCCATCGTATAAAGCTGCTAAAGGAATATAACGTAATAATCCATCAGGAGCATAAATAATAGTTTTTGTTTTATCTGATAATAGTTCTATTTCCCATGGTTTGATTAACCATTCATATAATAGTTTACCTGTTTTTTTTACTGCCAAATCGCTAATTCTTCTTCTTGGAGATGTTAGAGCTGCCCTAAAGTCAAAAATTGCATTTTTTAATTCTATTTTACTAATCGGAACTGACCGATGAATTGGTAAACCATTGCTTTTGATTAATATCATTTCTATCCGATCTTCTAAAATTAAGGGATAAAGCAGAACAGCATTTTGCTTGATTTTGAGAATATTTTGTAATTTACTTAGATTAGTAATATCTATACTTTCTCCCCTTGTTTTTTCCTGAAGCTGTTGTAATATTTTGATTATCTCTTTATTAGCAATAAAGTTGTTGAATTCTGCTTGAATTTCCTGCTTTTGTGCTTCTAATTTAGTAATCTTTTGTTCTTGAGCAATAGACCGATCGACTGGTAAAATATTTTCTAACTTTGTCAGTTCTTCATTTACCTGAGCTGCTTGATTTTGAATAGCATTATATTTATCTAAAATTTCTTTTTCTTGGGGTAATAATTCAATTCCTAAAGCAGTTTGTTTATTGCCTTCTACATTTTTAAGATAATTATCTAATTCTTGAACCTTCAGTAAATCTAATATTTTTTGAGCTTCTATTACTCGATTGTTCTCTAATAATAAGTCAGCTAAACGGCGGTAAGTATCGGCGATTTTTTCTGCATAAGACTGTTTTTGTTCTAAGGAAAGCACTTGTAAATCTTGACGAATTGCTTCTGTGAGATTTACAGAACGTTTATAGAAAATAATTGCTAATTCTGGTTGTTTTTGGGCAACTAATAAATCTCCTATATTGCTTAAAGTTATTCTTTCACTGCCGCGATCGCCGATGTTTATTTGAATAGTTAAAGCTTGACGATAATGGTCTTCTGCTTGAGTATATTTTTGGAGATTTTTATAAACTGTTCCTAAACTATCTAGAGTTCTGCCTATTTCTGTTTTATTCCCTATTTCCTGAAAAATTGTTAATGCTTGCTGTAAATATTCTAGTGCTGTTTGATGTTGACTTTTTTGGTCATAAACTAAGCCGATATTATTCAGACTATTTCCTATTCCTGGTTTGTAATCTATTTGCTGTCTAACTGTTAAAGCTTTTTGATAATATGTTAATGCTTGGTCATATTTTTTTTGTAGTTTATAAGTCAGACCTATATTATTTAAGGTATCTGCTTCACCTTTTTTATTTCCATTTTGTCGGTGAATTGCTAAAGCTTGTTGATACCACTCCAACGATTTTTCATATTGACCTAACTCCTGATAAATCAAACCAATATTGTTAATAACTGCTGCTTCACCTTGCAAATTTTTTAATTCTTTAAATGTCTGTAAAGCTTCCTGATAATATTCTAATGCTTGGGAATATTTGGCTTGATTTTTATAAATTGCTGCTATATTATTCTGAGTTCTCCCAACTCTAACTAAATCTCCTAATTCCTGACGAATTTCTAAAGCTTGCTGCAAGTAATCTAAAGCTTGATTATAGTTTCCCTGGTAAAAATAAACTGCTCCAATACTATTTAAGCTACTACCAATGCCTTTTTTGTCATTAATTTGGCGACGAAATTTTACTGCTTGCTGATAATATTCTAATGCTTGAGGATAATTAGCAAGTTTGTTATAAACTGCTCCAATACTATGAAGTGTTTTACCAATTTTTAGGGAGAGAGATTGATTAGCATTTTCTGAGACTCTATATATTAATTGGTAGATTTTTAATGCTTGTTGATATTTTTCTAAAGCTTTCTGATATTGACTATCTTTGTATAGACTATCGCCCTGTTTGTAGAGTTCTTCTGCTTGAGTTTCTTGGGGAATTTCAGAGGTGAGTTGCTGTTGAGGTTGGTAAGCATTTAATATTTGAGTAAATACTGTTTCATAGCAGAGGTAAAAGGTTAAAGTTAGGCAACAGATTAGGAATAATTTTATGAGTCTTTTTATTAATCTCCTTTTTTTACTAAGTTTAGACATTTTTAAGGAATAGGGAATAGGGAATATTTATTAATTGATAATGGATAATTGATAATTACTTCTCCCTAAAAGCTATCCCTTATCAGGAACTCTTGAAACCCTTGTAGGAGGGTGGGGAGGGTGGGGAGAGGGGGAAGAGGAGGGAGTAAGAATTTTGTCTACAGTCCTCAATAAAGTGTCTAATTCAATACAATTTTCTCCTGAAAAAGCCATTCCTAGACTTACACATGACTTATATCTTTTGTCAAACTTTATGTTAAGAAAGATATTTATAAAGCATAGCCCTAAAAGGAAGAGGACTGACTAAAAGGAAAAAATTTATTTCTTGAGAGGAAATTGGATATACTTAGGTAACCCATTCATCCCATCCTACGGAATGCTCCGCAAAGGACTACTTTATTCCTCTTTATTGGGGAGGCTTTCAACCTGAATTATTTAATTATTTAATTATTAATTATTGGGTAAAGAAGGGAAAACAGCATTAAATAGAATAGTAGCTTTAGACAAGGTTTAATGGATACTCAAGACAGATTTTTTTGACTAGGAAAAGATTCAATTTTAAGGAACAGGGAATAGGGAATATTTATTAATGGATAATGGATAATTGATAATTGATAATTACCTCTGGCTAAAAGGAAGAGGATTGACTAAAAGGAAAAAATTTATTTCTTGAGAGGAGATTGGATATACTTAGGTAACCCATTCATCCCATCCTACGGAATGCTCCGCAAAGGACTACTTTATTCCTCTTTATTGGGGAGGCTTTCAACCTGAATTATTTAATTATTTAATTATTAATTATTGGGTAAAGAAGGGAAAACAGCATTAAATAGAATAGTAGCTTTAGACAAGGTTTAATGGATACTCAAGACAGGATTTTTTGACTAGGAAAAGACTGAATCTAGATTTACATCTCATTTGAAAATACTATATGCTAAAGCTTACCGAAAAATCAACCTATAAAGTTTTTTTATTTATCGATAAAAAAGAAAAAAAAATTATTTTAGCATTAATTTAGGTTAGGTAATTTCAGCTCTCAGTTCTCAGTAACCTCTGGCTATTTGCGCAGCATGACAAACGGAAACCTAGAGGCTTGAAATAATCAACTTTTATTTTTTCATCCCCATTAGAAAGGGGAGGCTTTGAACATCTTTATTTTGGGTAGAACGATAGTTAAACTCAACAAAGTCTTGGCGTAAATTTGGGTTAATTATTCAGATAAACAGCACTAATTTAGGTTGGGTAATTTCAGTTCTCAGTTAGCCTCCTATGGTCGTAACTGCGTTTTTTCGTATAGGGAATGCTCCGCAAACATGTCGCGCAGCGAAACAGTTATTAGTTCTCAGTTAGCCTCCTACGGAGGAGCTTTCCTTTCCTGCGGAATGCTACGCAAACGGAATGCTACGCAAACGCTTTTCATGTCGCGCAGCGAAACAGTAACCTCTGGCTTTTTGTGCAGCATGACAAACGGAAACCTAGAGGCTTGAAATAATTAACTTTTATCTTTCATCCCCTTAAAAGGGAAGGCTTTGAACCTCTTTTTTTTATATAACGATAGTGAAACTCAACAAAGTCGCTGTGCTAAAGTTTCCTCAACTAAACTTACAATTAAAACTATTTTTTCTGATAGAAAATTATTCTTCTTTTTCATCTTCATCAAATAAAAGAGTTACACTACCAGAATCTTCTTCAATTGTTATTATTCCCTCGCAATATTTAATAGTATTAACTTTCTCTTCACTCGTTAAGAATTTTTGTCCTCCGCTACTCCTACATAAGTATTTAGTAATCTTTTCAAATTCTTCTTGACTACTTGCTTCCTCAGCTGCTCCCATAACTTCCCAATAGGAATCCAAAACTTTCTCTCCTTCACCTAGCTTATTGTAAATTACCCCTACATAGAAAAGAGCGCGAGCTTCTGCGTCTAAGTCTCCCATTTCTCGCCGCATTTTTAATACTTGCTGAAACTTTTCTAATGCTTTTTCAAATTCCCAGTCTTGATAATATGCTGCTCCCTCTTTCAATAACCTATCTATTTTAGATTGACTGTTAGATTGACTATAAGAAATATCCTGTGCAAATGCAGGAGAATTTTTTAATTTTCCTCCTTGAGCTAATTCTTCAATAGTGGGGAAACTCAAAACTAAAGCAGTAGTAATAACCCCTAGACATTTAACCCAATAACCCATAAATTAATACCTCCTTCAATAATTAACAATTAACAATTAATAATTACCTCATAACTTTATACTTATTTATACTTAATACTGAATATAAATGAATTAACACTCAATACTAAGAAAGTATTTATCAAGTAAATCTTAAGGGAAAAATTTTGCTATTTGCTGGGTTACGGCGTATCTTAAACCACGAAAAATTACAGTTATATCCCCGCCTAACCTACCCTACTAGACCGACAAAGCTAAAATGATGCGTTACATAATTGGGGGCGGGTTTATCTAATTTTAGGTGAAAACTCATTAATTTAACGGGAAAACCCACCCCTACTATTGCAACATTTTAGGTGTGTCACGCCACTACAGCAAGGGCTTAAAGTTTTGTTGATAAACAGTCTCTAATCCTCATCTAAATCTAATTAATTGTGAACCAACTCATCTTTGCTATTAGGTCTCCTTTAAGTATTTTGGCAAATACACAGATTTCCCAAACTTTTTCCGTAGAACTAACTAATTGAAATTGCTTATACTACCATCTTACCTTATTATATGTTGACCTCTAAGTATAAGCAAGAGGTACACAAGTTAAGTAAATATACTGTTGATGTGAGGACTAATCAAGTGAATGGTAAACTTTTATTAACTTTAAGTTCAGTATTTATTTTATCAATTCCTGTAACATTAGCAAAATCCGCAACCGGATTAACACAGATCAACTCCACAGAATTTGAACCACAAAATAAATCCCTTCCCCATCTACTATCACCACCAATATCACAAGGACTAACTTACCCCAAATCGGTCTTTACAAAAGTTCAAGCAAAACCTCTAGAACTAGCACAAGCATTAGATGAATACGACGACCTCTCCGTACTAGAGCAAGTAAACTCCGTATCCCAACTATCAGATATCCAACCTACTGACTGGGCATTTCAAGCATTACAATCATTAGTAGAACGTTACGGCTGTATAGCAGGATATCCAGATGGCACCTATAGAGGCAACCGTGCCATGAACCGCCTCGAATTTGCGGCCGGGTTAAACGCTTGCTTAGACAGAATGACAGAACTAATTGAAATATCCACAACAGATTTAGCCACTCGCGAGGATATGGCCAAAGTTCAACGTTTAGTCGAAGAATTTGCCCCAGAGTTAGCAGCGCTCCGTGGACGAATGGATGCCCTAGAAGCTCGGACTGCCGAACTAGAATTCAATAGATTTAATGGTACAACTACTATATTTGGTGGAGAAGTAATATTTGGTTTAGCCAACGGTTTTGGTGGAGAAGATGTAGAAAATGCTCGTGGACGTGGAGGCGGGGACGAAAATACAATTTTTAATTATCTAGTCCGACTGCAAACCGCCACAACTTTTACAGGAAAAGACCGCTTGCGAGTAGAGTTAGGTTCGGCAAACTTTAGAGATTTGAGTTTTGCAGGTCAGCAGTCATTTAATACAGATATGGCTATCCTCTCTTACCAAACAGACACAGATGATGATTTTCAAATATTTAAGTTAGAATATCGTTTTCCAGCTTTTGGCGATCGCGTAGTTTTCACATTCCGACCTGTCAACTTTAGCTTAAATAGCATCCTGACAGCTAACTCCCCTTATTTTGATGCGGGTCGTGGTTCCATTTCTCGGTTTACCGACTCCAGTCCCCTATTTAAAATAGGTAGACTAGACTCCGGTTTAGGTTTTGACTGGTTGCTTACCGACAAAGTACGTTTACAAGTTGCCTACGGTACGCGGGATAGTGAAAATCCTGGTAATGGCCCTACTGGACAAGGTGGTATTACTGATGCGGGTCACAGTGCTACAGGAGTCCAATTTTTAACTGTACCGTTTGATAATGTCTTAACTGGTGTTACTTATATAAATGCTTATTCAGAAGATGGTTTTCTTGATACATTTACAGGTAGTTTAAATGCTGATACTTCTGGAGGTTTAAGCAGACCTGCCAATATTAACGCCGTCGGTGGTACAGTGCAATGGCGAGTTTGGCAAAAAATAACTCTAGCTGCTTGGGGAGGATGGGTATTTACAAATTATATTAATTCTGATGCTCATGCCACTTCTAATACTTATTTATTTTCTGTGGGGATGTCTGACCCTTTTGGTCGGGAAGGAGATTTATTTGCCGTATTATTTGGTAAACCTTTAAAATTAGTAGATGGAGATAATGGTATTCAAGAAGATGAGGATACCTCCTATCACATTGAAACTTTTTACAGATATAAATTGAGCGATAATATCACAATTACTCCTGGATTTTTTGTACTAACAAATCCAGAACATAATGAAGATAATGAAACAATTGTCATTGGAGTTTTACGGACAACTTTCCGTTTTTAAACAATGCTCGTAGTATAGCTCTAGCCCCATTTTTAATAAAGATATTTGGCGCTGAAGCGCAACTACAAACCTAAAAAAAATTAATCCTCGTAGTATAGCTCTAACCCCATTATTTATGAATAAAGATATTTGGGGCGTTGAAGCCCAACTACAAACTAAAAAAATTAATCCTCGTAGTATAGCTCTCAACCCCATTATTTATGAATAAAGATATTTGGGGCGTTGAAGTGCAACTAAAAACCGTTTTTAGGAGTTAATAATGCTAGAAAAAAATTACCGACAAAAAGAAAATTTAGAACAACTAAAATTAATCATCCGTCTATCTCTGTTAAAAATTCTAGTCCTGCCTTTCTTCTTACTTCTTCCTTCTTTCTTCTTCCTTAACTTAATATCTACTGCTAATGCTCAAGAAGAAGATAATAGCAAACCTGCTGAACGGAAAATTAAGGTACCTTTTTTTGAGGAAGAAAGAAGATTAGATGCTGATAATGCCTTCAGTGGCTTTTCTAATACTTTTTTAAATGATGCTCTAGGTGGCACAGGAGACCCAATGGGTGGAGGAACTGTACCTGGTTCAGATTTTACTATGTCCCCCAATGTGTCAAACTCAGAATTTGCTGACCCTAGTCGTGGACTTGATAATGGTGGAGGGATGAGAGGAGGTTCTCAACCTAGTGCTGGAGGAGGTGGTCGTATCTCACCTACACCTATAAATGGAGGAGGTAGAGGTATTTTCCAAAATTTACCATCGAGATAATAGTTGATCTTTAGATAGTATTTGTAGGTTGGTTTGAGGTAACGAAACCCAACACATAATCTTAATTAGCATTTAGACACCAGACTAGATATATAGCGTGAAAAACTATAACGTTATAGTTTTTGAACTCTATATATTGTAGCTTTGGGTAAGTTCCAATCGCCTCACAACCAAAACCCTGTAGAGGCGATTTGTGAATCGCCCCTACTAGCAAAATATTATAGGAATTAGTACAGAATTTGTGAAAAAAATTGTCGGGGTTGGGTTGACAAATCCCATATTAGCTGACCGAAAGGAGCTTTAGTCGTAGGTTGGGTTGAGGTAACGAAACCAAACACATAATCTTAATTAGCATTTAGACACCAGACTAGATATATAGCGTGAAAAACTATAACGTTATAGTTTTTGAACTCTAGATATAGTAGTTTTGGCTAAGTCTCCATTGCCTCATAACCAAAACCTTGTAGGGGCGATTCGCTCTTCGCCCCTACTACTAAAATAGTATAGGAATTCCTGGAGAATTTGTGAAAAAAATTTTCGGGTTTGGGTTGACAAATTCCATATTAGCTCGCTGAAAGGAGCTTTAGTCGTCGGTTGGGTTGAGGTAACGAAACCCAACAAATAATATTAATTAGGACTAAGGCAACAGACTAGATATATAGCGTGAAAAACTATAACGTTATAGTTTTTTAACTCTAGATATAGTAGTTTTGGCTAAGTCTCGATCGCCTCATAGCCAAAACCTTGTAGGGGCGATTTCCGTTCCGGAATGTTCCTAATTACGCTCTTCGCCCCTACCACCAAAATATTATAGGAATTCGTGGAGAATTTGTGAAAAAAATTGTCGGGGTTGGGTTGACAAATTCCATATTAGCTAGCCGAAAGGAGCTTTGATCGTAGATTGGTTTGAGGTAGCGAAACCCAACACATAATCTTAATTTGGATTTAGGCAACAGATTATATATATAGCGTGAAAAACTATAACGTTATAGTTTTTCACGCTATATATCTATTAATATACTAGTTTGGCTTAAGTTGTGATTAATGCAAGATACTATATCCATTTTGCTCTGTAGCGACGTTGCATAAGGGCGTCCCTACACTAAACTCCCTAAACTTCCCACACTCCCCCACCCAATCAGATATAGCATTCTTTTTGATAAATAATATAAGTTGGGTTTCACTTCGTTCTACCCAACCTACTTTTTTGACACTCCACGGACTAAAGTCCCGTGGAATCTTCTGAGGAGCTGTAAATCAGGTTAAAACCACGATTTCCACATTGCTCGAAACAACCACATTGCCAGTACCGTACCATCGTACGTATACAGCAGCCGTCCACTTGGCGGTGCCAATTGCCACTACTCTCTCCGGCCAAAAGACCATTGAGCCTACTTTTTAAATTATTTTTTAATTATAACACATTTTTTTGACGACGGATTTTAATCCGTCGAGTCGTTTCCATCCACCGCTTAAAAGACGGTGGTTTCTAACTTACCGAAATTTTACGATGACAATTACTCACATTCAACCAAATTACCAGCAGAAACGAACCCCCGCAAAGGAGAACTAATTTTCACCCACTTACGTTTTTCACCATTTTTATCAGGAATTAACCGATAATTTTCTACTAAAATAAGCTGACCATCAACAGGTACTTTTCCTCTATACTCGGAACGTCTAGAAGCATCCGACCGGACTGCTAAACCTCGTGGTGCTTTTTTACTGTCAATTTCACGGCATAAACTTTCATTTATTTCTGATATAGACTCAGAAGTTGGAGATGTTTGTGTCGGTAAATTATCAATAGGAGTATTTTGACTAGAAGATTCTGCGGGAGTTTCTCCTGAAGTCTTTTCGGCAACTTCAGAACATTCTATTAAATTAGTTTCATTACCAGGAAAACCCCTAGAAACAAATCCCGAAATAGGAGAAGTAATTTCTATCCAGGTACGACCAGCAGGTCCGCGAATATTTCGATAACCTTCAATTAATTTCACCTGTTGATTAAAATCTACAGTGCCAACTTTAGGAGAATTAGGAGTAGGTCTTTTGTTAACAGTTAGACCTGTTTCGTCATTAACTAGACGACATAAACTAGCAGTTTCTTCAACTATTTGAGTAATTTTTGGAGATACCTGAGTAGTTTCTTCAGATACTTGAATAGTTTCTTCAACTATTTGAGTAATTTCTTCAGATACTTGAGACATTTCTGGAGATATTTGAGTAATTTCTTCAGATACTTGAGACATTTCTGGAGATATCTGAGTAGTTTCTTCAGAAACCTGAGAAGTTTTGATGTTTGTGATAGCTTTTTTACCAATACTAAGAACTATCATTAACATTAATATTAACAATGCCACTGATTGACGCATATTTCAGAAGGAAGAAGGAAAAGGGAAGAAGGAAAAGGGAAGAAGGAGTAAATGTTGAAAAAAAGGAAAAATGATTGAGCCTTCACTCCCTTCAAATAAAGCTATAAAAATATGAAATTATCGGTGAAAAAAACCCTACGGTCATTTCAGTTATCAGTTAAAGGAAGAAGGAGTAAATGTTGAAAAAAGGAAAAATGATTGAGTCTTCACTCCCTTCAAATAAAGCTATGGCAAATTGACGCATATTTCAGAAGGAAGAAGGAAAAGGGAAGAAGGAGTAAATGTTGAAAAAAAGGAAAAATGATTGA